>JANYBA010000228.1 GCA_025360985.1 Gammaproteobacteria bacterium
ACGGCTCGGGCAAGTCCACGGTGCTGCGGATCATGGCCGGCGTGGACACCGACTTCCAGGGCGAGGCGCGCCCGCAGCCCGGCATCAAGGTCGGCTACCTGGAACAGGAGCCGCGCCTCAACCCGGAGCACACCGTGCGCCAGGCAGTCGAGGAAGGCGTCGGCGACCTGCTCCACGCCCAGGCCCTGCTCGATGCGGTGTACGCGGCCTATGCCGAGGAAGATGCGGATTTCGACAAGCTCGCCAGCGAACAGGCGCGCCTGGAGGCCATCCTCGCCACCAGCGACGCGGACACGCTCGAACTGCAGCTGGAGATCGCCGCCGACGCCCTGCGCCTGCCGCCCTGGGACGCGATCTGCGGCAAGCTGTCCGGCGGCGAGAAGCGCCGCGTGGCGCTGTGCCGCCTGCTGCTGAGCAAGCCGGACATGCTGCTGCTCGACGAACCCACCAACCACCTGGACGCGGAATCGGTGGAGTGGCTGGAACAGTTCCTCACCCGCTTCCCGGGCACCGTGGTGGCCGTCACCCACGACCGCTACTTCCTCGACAACGCCGCCGAGTGGATCCTCGAGCTCGACCGCGGCCGCGGCATCCCCTGGAAGGGCAACTACAGCGACTGGCTGACCCAGAAGACCGAGCGCCTCAAGCAGGAAGACTCGCAGGAGCGCGGCCGGCAGAAGGCGCTGCAGAAGGAACTGGAGTGGTCGCGGCAGAACGCCAAGGGCGGCCGCAGCAAGGGCAAGGCGCGCCTGCAGCGGCTCGAGGACCTGCAGTCGGTCGAATACCAGCGCCGCAACGAGACCAACGAGCTGTTCATCCCGCCCGGCGAGCGCCTTGGCGACCGGGTGATCGAGTTCAAGAACGTGTCGAAGTCGTTCGGCGACCGCCTGCTGATCGACGACCTGAGCATCATGATTCCGCCCGGCGCGATCGTCAGGATTATTGGTCCCAATGGCGCAGGTAAATCGACCCTGTTCAAGATGATCACCGGCCAGGAAAAGCCCGACTCCGGCGAAGTGAACATCGGCCACACGGTCAAGATCGCCTACGTGGACCAGAGCCGCGAAAAACTCGCCGGCGACAAGAACGTCTGGCAGGAAGTCTCCGGCGGTTCCGACATCCTCACCATCGGCAAGGTCGAGATCCAGTCGCGCGCCTACATCGGCCGCTTCAACTTCAAGGGCGCCGACCAGCAGAAGCTCGTAGGCACGCTGTCCGGCGGCGAACGCGGCCGCCTGCACCTGGCCAAGACGCTGCTGCAGGGCGGGAACGTGCTGTTGCTCGACGAACCGTCCAACGACCTCGACATCGAAACCCTGCGCGCGCTCGAAGACGCGCTGCTGGAGTTCCCCGGCTGCGTGATGGTGATTTCGCACGACCGCTGGTTCCTGGACCGCATCGCCACGCACATCCTCGCCTTCGAGGGCGAGTCGCACGTCGAATTCTTCCCGGGCAACTACCGGGAATACGAGGAAGACAAGCGTCGCCGCCTCGGCGAGGAAGGCGCCAAGCCGCACCGCCTGCGTTTCAAGGCGCTAAAGTAGGCGCGATGAACTTCATCCGGGCCCTCAGGCAGCGCTGGCAGCGAAACAACACGCTGGTCTGCGTCGGCCTCGATCCCGAGCCGGCGAAATTCCCGGCGCACCTGCGCGATCGGCCGGACGCGGTGTTCGAATTCTGCCGCGCCATCGTCGACGCCACGGCCGACGCCGCCTGCGCCTTCAAGCCGCAGATCGCACACTTCGCCGCGCTCGGCGCCGAAGACGCGTTGTTCCGGCTGATCGCCCACGTCCACCTCGCGCATCCGGGCCTGCCGGTGATCCTGGATTCCAAGCGCGGCGACATCGGCAGCACGGCGAACAATTACGCGATCGAGGCCTTCGATCGTTACGGCGCCGACGCGGTGACGGTCAATCCCTACCTCGGCCGCGATTCCGCGCAGCCGTTCCTGGATCACGCCGACAAAGGCGTGGTCGTGCTCTGCCGCACGTCGAATCCCGGTTCAGGCGAGTTCCAGGATTTGCTCGCCGATGGCCGACCGCTTTACCAACACGTTGCCCAGCGCGTCGCCCACGAATGGAACGCCAACGGCAATTGCCTGCTCGTGGTCGGCGCCACCTGGCCGGCGGAATTGGCGCAGGTCCGCGCCCTGGCCGGCAACCTGCCCTTCCTGGTGCCGGGCGTCGGCGCGCAGGGCGGCGATGTCGAGGCGGTGGTGAAGAACGGCGCCACCCGCGACGGCACCGGCCTGGTGATCAGTTCTTCGCGCGCGATTCTTTATGCCGGCGATGGCCCGGACTTCGCCGACGCCGCCGGCAACGCGGCGCACGAATTGCGCGACCAGATCAATCGCTACCGCTGAACAGGCGTCGCCACAGCGCCCGCGGCGCGGCGAGCAGGTAGAAGTGTCCCCATAGCCCGCACCACACCAGGCCGCGCATCGCCGGCTTGGTCTGCGCCGCTTCGAATTTCCGGAAGTAGCGCCACAGGCCCCGGTGTTTCTGCCATTCGACCCACACCGGCCGGGCCCGGCTGGACACGCCGCGCAGGTGCAACACGACGATGTCGTTCGCGACCAGCACTTCGTAGCCGGCGTCGCGCACGCGCCGGCACAGGTCGAGGTCCTCGGCGTGCAGGCGATAACCTTCGTCGAAGCCGCCCAATTTACGGAACAGGGCCAGCGGCATGAGCATCACCGCGCCCGAAGTCGCTTCCACTTTTTGCAGCGGCGAGGCCGGGTCGCGACCGAAATAAAGTTCGTCGCGCGCGCCGGCGCGCATCAGCAGGCGGCGCAGCGACGGATCCCAGCGTCGGGTGGCCGGATCGGCGACGCCGGCGCTGTTGACCGCGTCGGTACCGAGCAGGCCGGCGCCGGGCACGGCCCGCGCATGCGCGGCCAGTCGCGCCAGGTCGTCGGGCGCGAGGTAGACATCCGGATTCACGAACGCCACCCACGGCGTGTCGAGTCGGCGCACGCCCTGGTTGCAGGCGCTGCCGAAACCGGGGTTGTCGTCGTTGCGCACGACCGTCACGCGCCGGTCCGCCGCCGCCTGGGCTTCGGCGATGGCGCCGGTGCCGTCGCGCGAGGCATTGTCCACGACGACGATCGCCGCCACGCCTTCGGCGCAGCGCAGGCAATCCAGGCAGCGACCCAGGGTGGCGGCCGAACGATGGCTCACCACCACCACGCCGATCTCGGCGGCGCGGGTCATGGCCGGTGCCGTTTACTCGAACAGCTCACCTTGCGGACCTCCCCGCCGGCTTGCGCCCTGGACTTCGGCCAGGCGCGCTTGCAAGCGCTCGCGCCATGGTCGCAGCGTATCCGACAACAGGAAGCGTGCGAACCCTTCCTGGTGCTCGGGCCAGCGCGCGAGCAGGCGATGCAGGTCCTCGCCCGCCGCTTCGCTTTCGTGTCCGGCCTCGCTGCGGCCGACGAAGGCGGTCGGGCACATGGCATTGCGCCAACCCATCGTGGCGGCGCGGTGGCAGTAGTCCGCTTCCGCGCCGAGGTCGGCATAGGTTTCGCTATCCCAACCGCCCAATTGCCGAAGCGCCTCGCCGCGCAGGTACAGGCAGGGGCCCTGTGCGGTAGGCAGGTCGGGCAGCGCGGAATCGCCGAGGCCCGCCGCCGCCTGGGCGATGGCGTCGAGCGATGCCGGCAAGGGATTGTCTTCGCAGGCGCGCGGAAACGAACACAGGCCGGCGCCATTGCTCCAGGCCGACAGCGTGGCGACGTCCGGGTGCGCCTTGGCGCAGCGCTGCAGTTGTTCCAGCCAACCGGGCGCGGGCAGCGCGTCGCCATCGAGCAGCACCAGGTCTTCGCCCGGATGGTCCGCGACCAGGTAGCCGCGGTGCCGGGAGCGGCCGTAGGCGCGGTCGCGGCGAAGGTAGCGCGCCGACAGCCGCGCATGCCCGCACCAGGATTGCGCCAGTGGCGCCATCATCGGATCGCCGCCGGCGTCGTCGGCCACCAGCACGCGCGTGCCGGCCGGCAAGCTGCGGTCAAGCGCGGCCAGGCAAGCGTCGAGGGCGGGAGCGGTCGTGACGCAGACGAAGATCACCACGGCCGCGCCGCTCAGTGCTGGGGCGCGGTCGCCCTCGCGGCTTTCCGCAACGGTTCCAGGGCGCGGAAGCGTTCGCCGTATTCGTCGGTGAGCTTGCGCGCCTCGGACGGATCGCGCACCACGGTCGGCGTGATCAGCACCAGCACTTCCTCGCGGTTGTTGGTCTGGTTCTGCCTGCCGAACAGGGCGCCGACCACCGGGATGCGGCTGAGGAAGGGAATGCCGGACGAACCCTTGCCCTGCTCGGTCTTGATCAGGCCGGCCAGCACCACGGTCTCGCCGGTCTGCACCGCCACTTCGGTGTGCAGCTTGCGGTTGTCGACGCTGATGTTGCCGCCGATCACCGGGCCGCTGGCGCTGGGCGAGCTGACGTCCTGGGTGATTTCCAGGAACACCATGCCATTGCTGCTCACCCGCGGCCGCACCTTCAGGCTCACGCCGGTCTGGCGGAACTGCACCTGGCTGTAGGTGTTGTCGGAGTTGGTGTTGCCGTTGTTGTTGATGATGGTGCTCGCCACCGGGATCTGTGTGCCGGAACTGAAGTCGGCCTCGACGTTGTTGCGCACCAATACCGACGGCGCCGACAGCACGCGCAAGTCTGAAACCGAATCGAGCGTCTTCAGGACCGCCTGCGCGCTCGGGCCGATGAAGGTGAAGTTGCTGCCATTGGTCGCCGGCTCGATGCTGGTGCCGGTGTTGCGCCAATCGTTGAGGCTGTTCGCCGCCGCCTGGTTGGCCGCGGGCACGAAGTTTCCGAAGAACCAGCTGACGCCGTAGCTCAATTCGCCGGTCAGCTTGACCTCGACCACCTGCGCTTCGATGTGCACCTGCAGCGGCATTTCGTCGAGTCGGTCGATCGCGCGCCGGATCGATTCCCAGTGCGCCGCGCTGGCGCGCACCAGCAAGGAGTTGCTCTCCTCGACCGCGCTGACATTGACCTGGTCGCCATCGATGTTCAGGGTCGCGGGCGAGCTGTTCGCCGTCGGCGCCGACGACGGCGTCGAGGACTTGTCGCCGTTGTAGGGGGGGTTGTCGGTGGTGCGCACGTCGACCGGTTCCAGGCTCGGCATCAGCGACGGCTCCATGGGCGACGGCGCGCTGCCGCCACCGAACACGCTGGACAGCTGGGCGGCAAGGTCGGCGGCCTTCATGTACTTGACCTCGTACACGTACAGGCGGGCGCCGTCGCCGCCGGCGTCCATGCGATCGATCCAGGCCTCGATTTCCTTCAGGTAGGCCGCCTGCGGCGAAATCACCATGACCGCATTCTGGGAATCGAGCGGCATGAAGCGGAACATGCCCGACAGCGGCGTCTTGCCGCCTTCGCCAAACACCTTCTCCAGTTCGGTCACCATCTTGCCGGCGTCGCCGGATTGCAAGGGGTAGACGCCGACCGACATGCCGGCCAGCCAGTCGACGTCGAAAATCTCGATCGTGCGCAGGTAGTTTTGCAGTTCGGCGCGGGTGCCGGCCAGCACGATCATGTTGCGCGCGCTGTCGACCTGGACGATGGCGCGGTCGCGGGCATAGGGCTTGAGCAGTTTTTCCATCTCGCTGGCCGAGATGTAGCGCAGCGGTACCGCACGCACCTCGTAGCCGCGGGCAGTGCCGGCGGCGCCGGTGCGCGGCGCCAGGTTACCGGCCAGGGCTTGGTCGGCGGGCACGACGTTGTATCGGCCGTCGCTCCAGACCAGGCGGGCGTTGTTCCAGCCGAGCACCATCTCAAGCAGCGACAAGGCCTGGGCGGCGCTCACCGGCTTGGGCGTGGCCAGGGTCACGGTGCCTTGCACGCCCGGCGCGATAACGTAGTTTTGCTGCAACAGGTCGCCGAGGATGGCCTTGACCACGGCCTGCAGGGACTCGCCTTCGAAGTTGAAGGTCGCCTCGCCGGTGCTGCCCAGGTTCGGCGGCGGCTCGGCGGCGGCGCGTTCGTTGATCAGCTGGCCGCTGCCGGCCGTGATCCGCGGCTGGACCGGGGTCGGCGCTTCGGTCCCTTCGACCGCCCCGGAAGTCGAGATCGTCGGCGTGGTCGCCAGCGCGTCGTCGTTGCGGCGCATCAGCGGCGTGCTGGGCGTGACGCATCCGGCGAGCAGGGTCAGCAGGCTGATGGCGAACAGGGGCGCGAAACGAAATTTCGGGGTCATGGAATCAGTCTACTTGGAGTCGGCGTCGGAAGTGCTGGCTTCGGCGCGCATCTGCGCCCGGCGTGCCTCGATGCGGCGGCGGATCGCCTCGATCTGCTGCTGTTGCGGCGTGGCCATGGCGGTGGGCGGCGGCGCGTTGGCATCGGGCGGCGGCGCGTTGGCTGGCGCCGGTTCGGGTGGCCCGGCCGGGCTAGCGGCCCCGGCATCGGCGAGTGGCACGACAGCGGATCCCTTGCCATCGAACAGACGCAGTTCCAGCGTCAATTCCCCGGTCGGACGATCGAATACCGCGCGCCTCGGCTCCAGCCTGACCAGTCGCCAATTGCTGCCTTCGGCGACCTCGCCCAGGCGCACGCGCCGGCTCCGCCCGTCCTGGTTGCCGGTCAGGATGGCCATCTTCAAGGTCGGCGTGATCAGGACGCTGGTCAGGCTCACGTCGAGATCGGCGCCAACGGCGCCGTTCGAAGCGGCAATCAGTTCCGGTCGGCGATCGTCGCTGAGCAGCGGTCGCGATCCGACTTCCAGGTAGTTCGAGAATGGCCCCAGCCGCGTCGGCCGTTGCACCAGCGTCGGCGCGACCACGCGCGGAGCGGTGGCGATCGCGGGCGCGGCAAAACGATTGCCGAGGCCGGCCACGACCGCGACCAGCAACAGCAGCGCCCAGCCGCAGGCGGCCGCCAGCAACCAGGTCACGGGACGCCAGCCGTCAACCACGCGAACCTCCCGGAAGCGAACGCAGGTAGCCGTAGAGGTCGAAGCTCACGTCCATCGCGCCGCTGTTGTCCGGCGTCGCCGCCAGGTAGCTGCGGCGCGACAGCAGGTCGAGGTTGTCGATGAAAAGCTGCGGGTCGTTGCTTTCCAGGGCGTGCAGCACCGCCGCCAGTTCGCCCATGCCGCAACGCAGGCGCACCTGCACGACCACGCGGGCGTAAGGCTCGGTGGCGCTTGCCTGCGCCGGCGTGCGGGCGGTGATCTGGCAGGCATTCGGGTTCGGGCTGGCGGTCGCGACCACCTGCTCCAGGCGCTGCACCAATCCGGCGCTCGCCAACTCCTGGCTGGCCTCGGGCAGGAAGCCCGGGTGGTTCGTTTCGTAGGCCTGCAGCCGGGCGAGCTGCTGCTCCAAAGCCGGTCGTTGCGCGACTTCGGCGCGCAGCGATTGTGCTTGCGCGGCCAGGTCGCGAACCTCGCTGCCGAGTTCGGACATGGGCGCGGTGAACCACCAGTGCACCAACAGCAGATAGGCCAGCAGCACGGCCAGCAGCAGCCATCCGGCCGTGCGCCAGCGCTCAGGGATTGGACGCATGGCCTGCCTCCTTGCCAGTGCCGGCGACCTTGGCGGTCAGCGTGAACCGTTCCTTGCCGGTGCGCGGATCGGTCTGCACCGAACCGGCCAGCGCCGGCGTCGTGATCAGGGACGAGGCCTGCAACAGGCCGACCAGGGCCGAGGCCTGCTGGCTTTGCCCGATCAAGACGATATTGCCGTCGTTGACGGAAATTTTTTCCAGCCAGGTGGTGTCGGGCAAGCGCCAGGTGATGTCGGCGAGCAATTCCAGCGTCGTCGGCTGGACGGCGCGGCGCCCGGACAGGAAATTCTCGGCTTTGGTCGACGCCACCAGCTGGTTGCCGAGCTTGCGCGCCTCGCGCGCTTCGACGGTCGCAGCGGCAACCTGTTGCTGGTACTGCAGCAACACCGCCCGACGTTGTCCGAGCGCCAGCAGCATCGCGACGTACACGAGCAGGACAAAGCCCAAGGCCAGCCCGAGGTTGAGCCAACGATGACGATCGCCGCGTACGGCGCGGCGCGCCATCGGCAACAGGTTGACGCCGAGCATGCCGCCGCCGGCGGCTTCGGCATCGACGCCGGCCAGGCCATCGGCCAGGGGGCCCAATTGCGCGAGCGCCTCGTCGAGACGGGACCTGGGCAGCACGACCAGTTCGGCGCGCAGTTGTTTTTGCACCGGATCGCGCGCGACGACCCGGCCTTCGTAGCAGACCTGGTCGGCGGCAAAGGGCGTCTGCCGGTCGATCTCGTGGGCCATCACTTCCTGCAGGTGCGCTTCGCTCGCGGCCGGCAGCAGCATCGGCCGCACCAGCACCTGCGCGGCATCGAACACCAGCCAGCGCGGCGCGTCCTTGGCGGACTGGTCGAGCCGGGCGCGCAAGGCCTCAAGGGCGTCGAATTCGCCGAACGCGATCGCGCCGATCGATGTCGTGCGGCTCTCGCGCCATTCCTGCAGTTGCCAACCTCCCGGACGCAGGCACAGCAGCAAACGCCGGCGTTCCAGGCCCAGGCGCTGTTGCCAGCTCATCGGCAGCAGGCCGAGCAGGAGGTCGCGCAAGGCCTGTCGTCCCGCCGGCAACCAATGGCCGACGACCGGCCAGTTGGCCGCCGATCGAACGATGGAAGGATTGGCTGACATCAGTCGCTGGTTCCCGTGCGCCAGGCTAATGGCGTGTACAACTGGCCGCCGACCCCGCCGGCGCCGAGGCGAATGACGGCGCGGACTTGGGCCCTGGTGCCATCCTCGCGGACAGCGATACTGGAAATACTATACGTTCCCGACCCCGAGGCCGCGAGCGCCGAAGCCTCAACCCCTGGCAGGGTCCCGGCCCGCTCGGCCTCGACCTGGGCGACGCCCGCGGCGTCCATGCCCAGCGCGCGCAGCACTGGCGCGGACGCCGACGCGGCTTCGGGCCGGCTCATGCCGCTGTAGACGGTGACATGGGGCGCGATCCGCGCGTACAAGGCCGGCGACACGCCGAGCACCAAGCGCAGCTCCGAGGTCAACTCGAACGGCCTGTCCTTGGCGCCGTATGGCAGTCCTTCGGCCGCGTACTGCGGGTCTTCGGCGCCGCCACCCGCGCTCAGCAGATCGTCGTCATCGTGCCAATCGTTGATCGCCGCCGTCAGGCGCGCGGCGCTTTGCGGATCTTCGCCCAACGCGACCAGCAAACCCGACATCACGTCCGGCATCGCCGCGTTCAAGTCGACCTTGCCGGATTCGTCCTGCATCCGCACCTGCACGCGCCATCCTTCGAAGGTGAAGTTGTAGGGCCGGCCGTCCGCGCGCCAGCTTCGCGCCGGATCGGTCGCCGCCAGCCGGATGGCCGCCAGTTCGATGCCGGACTCCGCCGCCAGCCGCGCCGCCACGCTGCGTTCCTGCCAACGTCCTTCCAGTCCTTCGACGCGCGCGGTGAGCGCGAAGGCCGATACCACGCCGGTCATCAGCACCAGTAGCCACAACACCAGCAGCAAGGCAACGCCGCGGACATGCGTCATGGCGATTCGCCCTGGACGATGGCTGCGGTTCCAGGTGCCGACGCCGCTGCGCTCGCCGCTCCGAGCCGCAAGGCGACCGTGAAATCGGGCCAGGCCATGGCCGGATCGGCGAAGCGCAGGCGCAGGCGCAGCAGTGGCGGCAGGGCCCCGTTCTGGGTCCATTGGCCTTGCCAGGGTCCGGGTTGGCCCTGGGAATCGAGCGTGCGGTATTCGAATTTCGCCTCGGCGATGCCGTCGAGCAGCACATGCGGCGCCCGCTCCGCCGGCAAGGGCCCGTCCGGGCTGAGTTGCTGGAATTCGAACAGCAGCTGCCGCCCGGACGCGGTGGGTTGCAGCTTCAGGGTCTGCAAGTAGGCGCCGCCGCGCGCCAGGTAGCCGGGCATGCCGGCGACGAATACCACTTCGTCGTCCTTGCCGATCAGGACATGGTTCTCGCCGCTGTCGGGATCGCTGGAAAAAGAAATCGGCAAGGCGCCGGAGAGTTGCGTTCGAAGCAGTCCTTGCACCGCGCGCAAGCGCTCGGCGCGTCGGGCGGCGGCCTCGGCGTGGCTGCTGGCCTGGGTCGCGCCGCGCAGGGCGGCGATCGCCAGGGTCATGCCGAAGGCGAGCAGGCCCACCGCCACCAGCACTTCGATCAGTGTGAAGCCAAGAGCAGCCTTGCCGCTGCGGCACAGCACGGAACCCCGTCGATGGCGAGAGACAAGTGTTGCGCGCCGGTTCATGGCGTGGTTCCAGTGGGCATCGGGTTGGCCACGCGCGCGCGCAGGGTCGCCAGGTCCAGCCGCTGCCCGGCCCCGCCCTCGCCCCATTGCACGCGCAGCGCGATCCTGTAAAGGCGCGGCGGCACAGCGAGGTCCGGCGCCGCCGTCGGCGCGGTGGCGGCGACCGGCGCGGGATCCGCCACTTCGCGGATGTCCAGGTGGTAGCGATAGCGGCCATCGCCGAAGCGGCCTTCGCGGGCGCCCGCCGCGACCGGCGCGAGCACGCCGATGCCATCAAGCAAGGATTGCGCGTACAAGGTCGCCTCGGTCTCGTCCTGCGCGCGGCGCACCTGGCGCAGGCCGTTCGACAGCGCGGCGATCGCCAGCCCCATCAGCATGGCGAGCAGGACGAAGGCGAGCATCACTTCCAGCAGTGTGAAGCCTCGGGAGGTTTTCATGGCGACTCGCCGCGCGCCACGGCCACTTCGCCGGTCAGCCAGTCGACATCGATCCGCCAAGCGGCGTTGCCGCGCTTGAGCACGATCCGGCCGCCGGTGGCGGCGCCTTCCGGGAAGAACCGGATCGCCGCGACTTGCGGCGCCGGCTGTTCTTCCTTCGCGACCGTGGCGACCACCTCGATCTTCGCCGGCAACTTGCCCTGGTGGCGGTTCGGCGCCAGCCATTCGCGGCTGCGCGTGTCGAGCTGGAACGACTGCGCCGTGCCGGTCACCAGCGCCTGCGCCCGCGTGTAGCGAAGTTGGGCGGCGAGTTCGAGCGTGGCGCCGCGCAATTGCTGGCCCGGCAGGCCGGAGCTGAAGACGGTCGCCGCCAAGGCCATCGCGGTGGCGATAAGCGCGACCACCACCACCAGTTCGATCAAGGTGAATCCGCGCGCGCGCATCGCCGGGCCCGGGCCCTCAGGGCGCGACCAGATCCTTGTCCACGCCCTCGCCACCGGTCTTGCCGTCGGCGCCCATGCTGGTCAGCTGGTAGGCACGGCCGTCGTCGCCGGGGTGGCGGTAGTCGATCGGATGGTGCCAGGGATCCTGCAATTCTTCCGGCCGCGAATACGGCCCGAGCCAGCCGCTGGCGTTCGCCGGCGCGGTCACCAGTTGCTCAAGCTTGTCGGGCAAGGCGCCGACGTCGGCCTGGTACTGCTCGATCTTGCCGGACAACGTCTGCATCTGCGTTTGCGCGAGCTTGTATTCGGCGCGCTTCTGGCTGCCCATGATGCGGTTGGCGACCACGGCCAGGATCAGGCCAATGAGCGCTATCACGATCACGATCTCGACCAATGTGAATCCGCGAATGTTTTTGGCGGATTTGGGATGGCGGGGAATTTTCATCAGCCTAGGCTTCCTGTCAGGTCGTAGATGGGCAGCAGCACGGAAAGGATGATCGTGCCGATGACGAAGGTCATCAGCAGGGTGATGGCCGGCACCAGCAGGGCCAGCATCCGGTCGAGCGTGTCGCGCACTTCCAGGTCGTAGGTATCGGCGACCTTGAGCAGCATCGAATCCAGCTCGCCGGACTCTTCTCCCACCTGGACCATCTGCACCGCCAGGCGCGGAAATACCTTCTGGCGACCGAGCGCGTAGCCGAGTCCGGCGCCGGATTTGACTTCCGCGGCGGCGGCGTCGAGGGCGTTGGCGAGGACGCGATTGCCGAGGCCGTTGCGGGCCAGGCCCAGCGCGGTCAGCAAAGGCACGCCATTGGCGAGCAAGGTGCCGAGCGTGCGCGCCAGGCCGGCGGTGTCGACGCGCGCGACCAGCTGGCCGACCAGGCGCATGCCGAGCAGGCGCTGGTCCAGGCGCAGCCGCCAGGCCGGATCCTGCCACTGCCGGCGCAGCCAGACAGCGGCGAGCACCACGGCGATCAGCAAGGCCCACCAGCCAGTGCGCAGCAGCTTGCTCAGCCACAACACCAGGGTCGTGTACCAGGCGAGGTCGGCATCGAGGCTGGCGAACAGTGCCTCGAATTGCGGCACCACCACCAGCATCAGGAAAATCATCGAGCCGAGCACCAGCAGGCTCAGCAGCGCCGGATAGATCAGTGCGTTGATCAGCCGGCTGCGCAGCTCGCGGCTGCGCTCGAGGTAATCGGCCAGGCGCGCCAGCGCGGCGTCGAGGCCGCCACCGGCCTCGCCGGCGCGGACGAGGTTGATGTACAGGCGCGGAAACAAGCCGTGCTGCTGGTCGAGCGCCGCCGACAGCGAATCGCCGCCGCGCACCGCGTCGCGGATGCGTTCGACCACGCGGCGCGAGCGTTCGTCGTCGGGCAGCTCGAGCAGGATGCCCAGCGCGCGGTCGAGCGGTTGGCCGGCGGCCAGCAGCGTGGCGAGCTGGCGGGTGAATTGCAGCAACTGCGCCGAAGTGAAATCCGGGCGGCGCCACAAGGACGCCAGGCCCAGGCTCTCGCCCAGCTCGTCGGCGCGGCCGGTCTCGATCGGCAGGCAGCCCTGGTCCTGCAGGCGCGCGACCACATCCTCGGCGCTGGCCGCTTCCATGCGGCCGTCGAGCGGCTCGCCGGTGGCGCTGATCGCCTTGTAGCGGAACTGCGGCATCGGCGGCGACTCAGCCTTCTTCGGTGACGCGCAGGACTTCCTCGATCGTGGTGATGCCCTGCATCGCCTTGACCAGCCCGTCCTCGAACATCGTGCGCATGCCGGAAGCGCGCGCCGCCGCTTCCAGCTCGCCCATGCCGGCGTGCTGCATCACCCGCCGGCGCAGGTCGTCGTTCATCACCAGGAATTCCATGATCGTGCTGCGACCCAGGTATCCGGTCGGCGACAGCGCCGACGGCTTGGGCCGATACAAATGGATCGGACCGTTGGCTTGGAACCGGCGCAGGCCGAATTGTTCCACCACTTCCGGCGTCGCCTCGTAACGTTCGGCATGGGTCGGCTCGAGCCGGCGCAGCAGGCGCTGGGCGAGGATGCCGTTGACGGTCGAGGTCAGCAGGTAATCCTCCACGCCCATGTCCATCAACCGGGTGATGCCGCCGGCGGCGTTGTTGGTATGCAGGGTCGAGAGCACGAGGTGGCCGGTGAGCGCCGACTGGATGGCGATCTTCGAGGTCTCGAGGTCGCGCATTTCGCCGATCATGATGATGTCCGGATCCTGGCGGACGATGCTGCGCAGCGCGTGGGCGAAGTCCAGGCCGATCTGCGGCTTGACCTGGATCTGGTTGATGCCCTCGATCTGGTATTCGACCGGGTCTTCGACGGTGATGATCTTGACGTCGGAAGTGTTGAGCCGGTTGAGCGCGGCGTAAAGCGTCGTGGTCTTGCCCGACCCGGTCGGACCGGTGACCAGCAGGATGCCGTGCGGCTGGTCGAGGACCTTGTTGAAGCTGGCCAGGAACTCGTCGGTGAAGCCGAGCGCGTGGAAATCGAGCACCACCGATTCCCGGTCGAGCAGGCGCATCACCACCGATTCGCCGTGCGCGGTCGGCACGCTGCTCACGCGCAGGTCCAGTTCCTTGCCCTGCACGCGCACCAGGATGCGGCCGTCCTGCGGCAGTCGGCGTTCGGCGATGTTGAGCCGGGCCATGATCTTGATGCGGGAAATCACCGCGGCGGTCAGGTTGGAAGGCGGCGATTCGGTTTCCTCGAGCACGCCGTCGACCCGGTAACGGACCTTGAGGCGATTCTCGAACGGTTCGATGTGGATGTCGGACGCGCGCAGTTCGACCGCGCGCTGGATCACCAGGTTGACCAGGCGGATCACCGGCGCTTCCGAAGCGAGGTCGCGCAGGCGTTCGACATCGTCCTCGTCGCCGGCGCCGTCGTCGCCGAGGTTCTCGACGATCGTGCCCATCGCGCTGCGGCCCTGGCCGTAATAGCGCTCGATCAGGTTGGCGATTTCCGAACGCAGGCCGACGCGCACACGCACCGGTCGTGCGGTGGCGAGCTGCACTGCCTCCGCGGCGTAGGCGTCTTGCGGATCGGCGACCAACAGATCTATCCCTGCGTCATCCTCCCCGACCGGACAGACCGCCAACTGGCGCAGGAAACGCACCGAAAGGTTGACGCTTTCGGGCGGCAGCTCGGGGCAATCCTTGGCCATCAGCAGGGGCAGGTCCAGCACTTCGCTGGCGGCCTCGGCCATGTCGCGTTCCGACACCAGGCCCAAGCGGACGAGCAGAGCCGACAGCGATCCGCCGGCTTCCACGAGCAGGCGTTGGGCACGGCCGAGGTCGGTTTCCTTGAGCCGTCCGCGCGTCAACAATGCCTGCGCAATGCGGCTGTCGGGCGAGTCGGCGGTGGTGTCGTTCAGGGCGGCGTTCATGGTCGAAAACTCTCGGGCGTTGGCCCGCGGCAACAGGCCGAACTGTAGCAGACGCCGCGCCCCGCCTTGGTGTCAGGCGATCAGCCGACCCAGGCCCGGGCATTGCGGAAAAGCCGCAGCCAGGGCGAGGCTTCCTGCCATTCCGGCGGGTGCCAGCTCATCTGCACGGTGCGGTGCACGCGTTCAGGATGCGGCATCAACAGGGTGCTGCGGCCGTCGGCCGAGGTCAGGCCGGTGATGCCCGCCGGCGAGCCGTTCGGGTTGGTCGGGTAACTCGTCGCCACCTGGCCGTGGCCATCGATGAAGCGCAACGCTGCGTAGGCTTGCCCAGCGTGTTCCGGGGCGTCGAATTCGGCGCGGCCCTCGCCGTGCGAGACGACGATCGGGATGCGCGAGCCGGCCATGCCGCGGAAAAACAGCGAGGGCGAGTCGAGCACTTCCACCAGCGACAGGCGCGCCTCGAATTGTTCGCTGCGATTGCGCAGGAAGCGCGGCCAGGCCTCGGCGCCCGGGATCATTCCCTTGAGCTGGGCGAGCATCTGGCAGCCGTTGCACACGCCGAGGCTGAAGCTGTCGGGGCGGGCGAAGAAACCCGCAAATTGCTCGCGCAGCGCCGGGCGCCCCAGGATCGAAGTCGCCCAGCCGCGGCCGGCGCCGAGCACGTCGCCGTAGCTGAACCCGCCGCAGGCTGCGAGGCCCTGGAACTGATCCAGCGAAGCGCGACCGGCGATGAGGTCGGACATGTGCACGTCAACGGCGAGGAATCCGGCCTTGGTGAAAGCCGCGGCCATTTCGAACTGGCTGTTGACGCCCTGCTCGCGCAGGATCGCCACTTTCGGCTTCGCGCCGGTGTTGATGAAGGGCGCGGCGACGTCGTCGGTCGGATCGAACGCCAGCTGCGGTCGCAGGCCCGGCTCGGCGAAGTCGCGCCGGGTCGCGCGCTCTTCGTCGGCGCAACCGGGGTTGTCGCGCAGTTTCTGCATCGCATGGGTGACCGACCACCAGGCGTCGAAGGCTTCGGCCCAACTCCATTCGGCCAGCGTCTGGTCGTCCTGCTCGATGCGGATGCTGGCGGCGCGGGTCGGCTTGCCGATGCGCTGGGCGCAGTGGGTCAGGTCGTGGCGATTGACCAGGTCGGCGAAGGCGGCGCGGTCTTCGCTGGCGATCTGGACGATCGCGCCGAGTTCCTCGTTGAACAGGGTCTTGAACGGATCCTCACCCCAGCCATCGAGGTCGATATCCAGGCCCATATGCGCGGCGAACGCCATCTCGCACAGCGCTGCGAAGGCGCCGCCGTCGGAACGGTCGTGGTAGGCCAGCAGCAATTCGTCGGCGCGGGCGAATTGGATCAGGTCGAAGAAGGACTTCAGCGCCACCGGTTCGTCGACGTCCGGGCAGGCGCCGCCGAAGCCGTCGTAGCACTGCCCGAGCACGCTGCC
>JANYBA010000234.1 GCA_025360985.1 Gammaproteobacteria bacterium
CGCCTTGATCAATTCATTGGCGAACTCGGAACATTTCACCTCGGTCGCACCATCCATCAGCCGCGCGAAATCGTAGGTGACGCGCTTGCCGGCGATGGCCGCGTCCATCGCCTTGATGATGGCGTCGGCGGCTTCGTTCCAGCCGAGGTAACGCAGCATCATTTCGCCCGACAGGATCACCGAGCCCGGATTGACCTTGTCGAGGTCGGCGTACTTGGGCGCGGTGCCGTGGGTGGCCTCGAACACCGCGTGGCCGGTGACGTAGTTGAAGTTGGCGCCCGGGGCGATGCCGATGCCGCCGACTTGCGCGGCCAACGCATCCGACAGGTAATCGCCGTTGAGGTTGAGCGTGGCGACCACGTCGTATTCGGCCGGCCGCAACAGGATCTGCTGCAGGAAAGCGTCGGCGATGGCGTCCTTGATGATCAGTCCGGCGCCCGGTTTGCCTTCCGGGATCACCATCCACGGGCCACCGTCGAGCTCGACCGCGCCGTAGAAATCGCGCGCGACCTGGTAGCCCCAATCGCGGAAGCCGCCCTCGCTGAACTTCATGATGTTGCCCTTGTGCACCAGGGTCACCGACTTGCTCTTCTCGCGGATCGCATAGCCGATCGCGCTGTGCACGAGACGCTCGGTGCCGAGGTAGGACACGGGCTTGAGGCCGATGCCGACCTGCACCGGCAGTTCGCGGTGCGGCGCGCCGATGCCTTCGAGGGCTTTCTGCCAGTCGGCGTTGCGCTCGGTGGTGCCGAAGCGGATCTTGCCGAACATCTGCGGGAATTCCTTGGCGACGAAGTCCAGCACCTTCTGCGCCTCGGCGCTGCCGCCGGCCCATTCGATGCCGGCGTAGATGTCCTCGGTGTTCTCGCGGAAGATGGTCATGTTGACCTTCTCCGGCGCCTTCACCGGGCTGGGCACGCCCTTGAACCAGCGCACCGGCCGCAGGCAGACGTAGAGGTCGAGCATCTGGCGCAGGGCGACGTTGAGCGAGCGGATGCCGCCGCCGACCGGCGTGGTCAGCGGACCCTTGATCGAAACGAGGTAGTCGCGGCAGGCCTGCACGGTCGATTCCGGCAGCCAGGTGCCGAACTGGTTGTTGGCCTTCTCGCCGGCGTAGACCTCGAGCCAGTGGATTTTTTTGGCGCCGCCGTAGGCTTTGGCCACCGCCGCATCGAGCACGCGCACCGAAGCGCGCCAGATGTCCGGACCGGTGCCATCGCCTTCGATGAAGGGAATGATCGGGTTGTTGGGCACCGAAAGCCGGCCGGCCGCGATGCTGATCTTGGCGCCGCCGGCGGGCGGGGTGAGGATGGGGTCTGGCATGGAGCCTCCGTGATGGCCGCGCGCGTGTCGCCGCGGACCGGGTGTCGGGAACAGCCGCCATTGTCGCGGTTTGCCCGGCACGGGGGAAGCCGCGGGCGCTGCTAGACTTCCGGGCACTGCGCGGCGAGCGCGCGGGGCCTTGGGAGCAGGCGCTTATGTCGGCGTGGTCGAGCAAGTTCATGCGCCAGTTGGACGAGTTGCGCCGGCGCCGGGTGATCCGCGCCATGCTCGCCTACCTGGTCGCTGGCTGGTTGCTGCTGCAGATCGCCGACGTCACCTTCGCGCCGCTCGGCGCCCCGGCCTGGGCGCAGCGCGCCCTGATCATCGCTGTCGCCGCCGGCCTGCTGCCGGCCTTCGTGCTGGCCTGGATCTACGACCTGCGTGCCGGCCGGATCGTGCGCACCGCGCCGATGTCGCTCGACGGCCCGGGCGCTGTCCTGGCGCGACCGCCCGAGCCGCCGGCCGCCGCCGCGCCCATGTCCAACGTCGCCTCGATCGCCGTGCTGCCGTTCGCCGACCTCAGCCAGGCGCGCGACCAGGACTGGTTCTGCGACGGCCTGGCCGAGGAGATCATCGATTCGCTGTGCTGCGTGCGCGGCCTGCGCGTGGCCTCGCGCACGGCTTCGTTCCGCTTCCGCGACGGCAGCGTCGACCCGCGCGAAATCGGCCGCCTGCTCAGCGTCGACGCCATCCTCGAAGGCAGTGTGCGCAAGGCCGGCGACCGGCTGAAGATCGTCGCGCAACTGGTCGACACGACCGATGGTTACCACCTGTGGTCGGAGAGTTTCGAGCGCGGCATGGAAGACGTGTTCGCGATCCAGGCCGAGATCGCCAAGAGCGTGGCGGCGGCCTTGAAGCTGTCGCTTTCTGGCTCGGCGGCGGGACGCTTCCAGCGTTATGCGCCGGGCAATATGGAAGCCTACGAATTCTACCTGCGCGGCCGGAAGCTGGGCGGCGCCACCACCGCGAACGCCTGGCAGGAAGCGCCGCGGATGTTCCGGCGCGCGATCGAGCACGATCCGAATTACGCGCAGGCGCATGCCGGCCTCGCCGACAGCCTGGCCCAGCAGATCCTCTGGCGTTTCCAAACGCCGGAAGCAGTGCTGCCGGAGGCGACAACGGCGGCGGCGCGCGCGCTGGAGCTGGCGCCGGACCTCGCCGAGGCGCACGTCGCCCAGGGCCACCTGCGCTCGATCGCCGGCGACCACGCGGGCGCGGTGGCGGGCTTCGAGCGCGCAGTCGCGCTCAACCCGGACCTGCACGAGGCCTGGTACTACTACGCCCGCCATTGCTACGCGCACGGCGACTACGCGCGCGCGGCGGACCTGTTCGAAGCCGCCTTCCGTACCCGGCCGGACGAATACCCGGTGCTGGCGCTGGAAGTCGGCGCGCTCGATGCCGTTGGCGACCACGCCCGCGCCGACGCGGTCGCCAAACGGGCGGTGGTCGGGCTGCTGCACCAGAGCGAACTGGAGCCGGACAACGTCCGCCTGGTCTACATGGCCGCCGGCCTGCAGCAGCGCCTGGGCCACGCCGAGGCCGGGCGCGCGCTGGCCGAGAAGGCGCTGGCGATGCGGCCGAACGAATTCGCCACGCTCTACAACGTCGCCTGCTTCTACAGCCTGTCCGGCGATTGCGAGCGCGCGCTCGACCTTCTCGAGCAGGCGATCCGGCTCGGCGGCGGTTACGCCGACTGGATGGAACACGATTCCGACCTGAAAGCCGTGCGCGAGCATCCGCGCTTCCGCCAGCTGATCGCCGACCTCAAGTAAACCCGTGAACAAGTAAACCCTGGAAAAAGGACTCGCCATGGACAGACGCCGTTTCTTCGCCGCCGCCGGCTCCACCGTCGCCCTCGCCGCGCTCGGCGCCAACAAGATCGCCGCGCAGGAAGGCGGCGCCAGCCCGACGGCGGGCCATTTCGACGCCGCGACGGTCAAGGCGATCCGCGACCGCATCCGGCCGATCGGCGCCGACGAATTCAAGGCACGCCAGGAACAGGCGCGTCGGCTGATGGCCGACAACGGGATCGACGCGATCTTCGTCGAAGGCGGAACCACGCTCGCCTACTTCACCGGCCTGCAGTGGTGGCTGAGCGAACGGATGTTCGCCATGGTGTTGCCGCAGAAAGGCCAACCGTTCTTCGTCTCGCCCAAGTTCGAGGAAGGCCGGTCGCGGGAAAAACTCGGCGACGCCAGGATCTACACCTGGGAAGAACACGAGAAGCCGATCGAGATGCTCCGCCAGGGCATGACCGACCACGGCCTGCTCAGCGCTACGCTCGGGATCGAGGAAACCACCCGATACTACGCCATCGAGCAAATCCAGCAACGCCTGCCGTCGCTGACCTTGCGCAGCGCCATGCCAGTCACCGCCGGCTGCCGTAGCGTCAAGACGGCGCACGAAATCGAACTGATGCAGGTCGCCAACGAGATCACCGCGCAGGTTTATCGCCAGGTGCAGAAGCAGCTGCACGAAGGCATGGGCGAGAAGGAACTCGCGGCGATGATTTCGGCGCTGTACGGCGAATTCGGCGTCGGCGGCGACGCCCTGGTGCTGTTCGGCGAGGCCTCGGCCTATCCGCACGGCCTGACCCGCGACGTGCTGCTCAAGCCCGGCGACAACGTGCTGATTGACGGCGGCTGTGAGGTCGAGGGCTACGGCTCCGACATCACCCGCACGATGGCCTTCGGCCAGCCCAGCGCCAAGATGCAGCGCGTGTTCGACATCGTCCGCGGCGCCCAGGACCTGGCGCTCAAGACCGCTCGCCCGGGCGTGCCGGCGGAGAAGGTCGACGCCGCGGCGCGCGGCTACATCGCCGACCACGGCTATGGGCCCGGCTACAAATACTTCACCCACCGGCTCGGCCACGGCATCGGCATGGACGGCCACGAGTGGTACTACCTGGTCGGCGGCAACACCCGGCCGCTGGCGCCGAACAACATGTTCAGCAACGAACCGGGCATTTACATCATCGGCGAATTCGGCATCCGCACCGAAGACGAGATGCTGATCACCGAGGACGGCGCCCGGCTATTGTTACCGCCAGCGAAGAGCCTGCAGGAGATTTTCTAGCGGAAAACAGGGTCGAAAACAGGGTCAGAGTGCCTTATTTCCGGCCCGTTCGAAAAGGATTCCGCCTACTTTGCAGAGAGGCTGTCGCGGCCTCGACGAATTGACCAAGCGCCGGGTTCGGCGGGACTCCTTGCGCGATATGGCCGAGCTTGGTCAATTGCCGTAACCTGCGCGCAGCACTTGGGAGTAGGCATGTCCCGTCGAGGCGCCATTGCACGGATTTTCGATCAGCTGCCGCGCTTCGCTGGTCGTGACGATCCGGAGATTCGTTTTCGCACGGAGTTGGTGCTGGGTTTCGGCGCATTCGAACTGCTCGGCACCATCCTGTTTGCGCTTGGGGAGCTCATTTGGGGCACGCCGCCGATTGGCGTGATTTACGCGTTGGCCGCAATACCAATATTCGCCATTCTAGTATGGGTCTGGCGAGGCGGCGACGCCGCCCGCGGCGGCTTCGCCATCATGACCGTGTTGTTCGTTTCTATCTCGACGGTGAACTTCGGAGCCGGCGGCCGTGCCATCGGCGCAAACCTCGCGTTGCCGACGCTGGTACTGTTCGCGGTTTTGATGTCGACGCCGAGGGCCGGCGCGATCTGGACCGCCCTGGTTCTCGCCGAGATCACCGGCATGGCCTTCATGCGCCGCTCCCACTACGACTTCCCGATCAAGCCGAACTTGCAGTGGGTCGCGCATGCGGTCGACCGCGTGCCGTTCCTGCTCAGCCTGATATCCGCGTTGATCGGCTCGGTGACGTTGCGGGCATTGGGCCAATATCGAACCCATCTGGAACTGGCGCGCAAGGCCGCCGCCGAAAACGCCGAGCGCTTCGCCGATTTCGCCGAAGTCGTTGCCGACGGCGTTTGGGAAACCGACGATCGCTTGCGCCTGACCTACGTGTCGCCCAGCTTTGCGCAGGCGATGGGCATTTCGGCGGCGCAGGCGATCGGCCTGACCCCGGAACAGGCATACCGTTTGCGTTTTCCCGGGGCGCCCGATCTATCCGCATACTTGGCGCCGATGCTGGCCGGGCAACCGTTCCGCGACCAGCTGCTGCACACGCTCGATCACACCGACCGCAAACGCATCCTGCTCAACCAGGGCCGACCGATCAAGGATAAACACGGCAGATTCGCCGGCTTTCGTGGCGCCGTGCGGGACATCACCGAACGCAGGTACGCCGAGCAGGCGTTGCGCGCCAGCGAGCATCGGCTACGGTTGATCGCCGACAATCTGCCGGCCCTGATTTCCTACATCGACAGTCAGCGGGTATTCCGTTTCAACAATTCGGCGTACTCGGAATGGATCGGCCGGCCTTTGGCGGAAATTACCGGCCGGCTGGTCGCGGACGTTTACGACGAGAGAACGTACCGTCTCATCGAGCCACATATCGATCGCGCGCTGGCCGGCGAGCGGGTCGGTTTCGAACTCGGGCCGCAAGGGAGCCGCTCGCGGCATGTGCGCGTGACTTATGTCCCCGATTTCGATGACAACGGCGAGGTGCTGGGCATGTTCGGCATGGTTCACGATGTGTCCGAACTCAAGCAGGTCGAAAGCGAGTTGCGGATATTGGCCGAGATTGACTCCCTGACCGGGATGGCGAATCGCAATCGCTTCAACGCGCGGTTGGCATCGGCCATCGAACGCAGCGTGCGCACCGGCAAGTTCATGGCGTTGTTGTTTCTTGACCTGGATGAATTCAAGTCGATCAACGACAGTCTGGGCCATGCCGGCGGCGACCAGGTGCTGCAGGAGTTCGCCCGGCGGCTGACCCAGTGCGTGCGTCCGACCGACACGGTCGCACGACTGGGCGGCGATGAGTTCGTGATCGTGATCGAAGGTCTGCACAAGCCCGAGGACGTCGCCGTGGTCGCGGCGAAGATCGTGGCGGCGATGGCCGAGGATTTCAGCGTGGTTGGAACGCGCCGCCGAGTGACGGCCAGCATCGGAATTGCGATTCGCCGCGACGACGAGCTCGACGGCGAACCGATCATGCGCCGGGCCGACGGCGCGCTGTATTCGGTCAAATCCGGCAGCCCTGGAATGTTCTGCATAGCCGATTGACTCGTTCGTGGCTTCGGCCAGGATTTAACGCGAAGTTCATGGGTTGGCGCTTACGGTGTCCATTCTCTCCGGCATTCCGGAGCACCCCAACAAGAAGAAGGAGTCGCCATGAAAACTTTTCTCGCCGTATTCGTCGGTTCCGTTGCCCGCATGGATGCCTGGCGAAATTTGCCCGACGCCGAGCGCAAGCCGAAGGAAATCGCCGGTGTGCAGGCTTGGCACGCGTGGGTGAAAGCGAACGAGAAGGCGATCGTCGAAATGGGCGGCCCACTTGGCAAGACCAAGCGGGTGTCCGAGCAGGGCATCGCCGACGTCCGCAACGAGATGGGCGCCTACACGGTGGTCCAGGCCGAATCGCACGAAGCCGCCGCCAAGCTGTTCGAGAACCACCCGCATTTCACCCACTTCCCGGGCGATGCGGTCGAGGTCATGGAGCGGTTGCCGATTCCGAACATGTGAGACGGGCGACCGGCAGTTCGGGTGCGGATCCTTTCCATCGCCACAACAAGGCGAGCGTAAGGACGTCCGCCACCACGGCGAACACGCTCGACTCCGGACCGAACTTTCCGCCGGTTAGCCACTCGGCCTTGCCAAGAAAGACCGGATGCAGCCAACCCTGAATGTCGATGCCGCTGACGCCGAAGCCGAGCACATGGCCCTGCATCCAGTTCCAGCCCAGGTGCAGGCCGACCGGCAAGGCCAGGCTGCGCGTGCGCAGGTAAGCCAGGCCGAGCAATAGCGCCCCCAGGAACAGATCGAGCGTGGCCCACAGCTTGGTCGCGCCGGCCATGCCCGGGTTGTCCCAGTGGCCGGTTGCAAACAACAGGCCCAGGACGATCTGCGCGATCCAGACGCCGGCGCCGTCGACCAAGCGCTGGAACAGGAAACCGCGAAACAGCGTCTCTTCGAACAAGGCGACGAACAGGAACATGTAGAAGCCATACGCGAGCCCGCCCAGGCTGCGCGCCGGATTCAATTCCAGGCGCACGCCGCCGATCGCCCAGATCATGGCGACGGCCAGCAGCATCGAGGCCATGCCCAGCAGCAAGCCACCGACGCCTTCCTTCAGCCAGCGCCGATCCAGCTGGAAGCCGACGCTGGACAGGGGTTCCTTGCGCAGCCGCGTGCAGGCCCAGGTCACCGCAAGGATAAAGACGAAGGCCGCGGGCTCGAGCCATTCCTTGGCCACGCCGACGCCCTTCAAGCCATGCACCAACGGGCTGTAGACCAGGCGTGAGACGACGACGAAGCCGACAAAGACCAGCATCCACCAACCGTTGCGCAAGCGGCCGTCCGAATCCAGGAATAGGGTTTTCAAGGCCGCCTCGCGCCAAAGTGGTCAGAACAGGGTGTGCGAGGCGGCGTCGCCGTCCTCGAATATCATTTTCCCCGTTTCTCCGACGGCGCAGATGTGCCGGTGGTCACTCGGCCAAAGGTCACGTTGGCGCTAGCCTCAAATATGCTCCAGATACGCCGCCTCGCCGTGGATCGATTCGTCGAGTCCCGCCGCTTCGCCGGCCTGGTCGACCTTCACCGGGGTAATCCGGTCGATCAGCCAGAGCATCCCGTAGGTGAACACGAACGCCCACGCCGAGGACAACATCACCGCGCCGACCTGGATGTAGAAGAAATGCGGATTGCCGCGCATCAGTCCGTCGACGCCAGCGGGATTGAATGCGGTCGTGGCAAAAACGCCGCACAGGACGATGCCGAGCGCGCCGCCGACGCCGTGCACGCCCCAAACATCAAGCGCGTCGTCCCAGCCGAGCCTGTTCTTCAACGCCACCGCATAGAAACAGACCACGCCGGAAACGACACCGATGATGACGGCCGTGGCCGGCGACACATAGCCGGCGGCCGGCGTGATCGTGGCCAGGCCGGCGACCGCACCGGTCAACAAGCCGAGGAACTTCGGCTTCTTGGTCGTCATCCAGTCCATGGCCAGCCAGGCGATGGCGGCGAAGCTGGCGGCGACGTCGGTATTGAGGAAAGCGACCGCGGTGACCGAATCGACGCGGAATTCGCTGCCGGCATTGAAGCCGTACCAGCCGAACCAGAGCAGGCCGGTGCCGAGCGCCACCAGCGGGATGGAGTGCGGGCCGCGATCCTCGACCTGGCGCTTGCCGACGTAGAGCACCGACGCCAGCGCGGCGATACCGGCGATGTTGTGCACGACGATGCCGCCGGCGAAATCGAGCACGCCCCAGCTGGCGAGGATTCCGCCGCCCCAGATCATGTGCACGAACGGGAAGTAGACCAGCACCAGCCAGGCGGTCAGGAACAGCATGTAGGCCTTGAAGGTGACCCGGTTGGCGAAGGCGCCGGTGATCAGTGCTGGCGTGATGATCGCGAACATCATCTGGTAGGCGCAGAACACGAACATCGGAATGGTCGGGTTGATCACCGACGGCGTATCCAGGGTGATGCCGCGCAGGAACGCCCAGTCGAAGTTGCCGAGAATCCCCATGTAATCGGTGCCGCTCTTCAGGTCGCCGCTGAAACACAGCGAGAAGCCAAACGCCCACCAGAGCACCGTCGTCCAGCCCATGGACACGAAGCTCTGGATCATGATCGCCAGGACATTCTTGCGACCGACCAGGCCGCCATAGAAAAACGCCAGCCCGGGCGTCATCAACATGACCAGGCTCGAGCACAGCAACATGAAGGCGGTATTGCCGGTGTCGATGACCATGGGCTGCATAGCGATTTCCCCTTGATGAAGCGCTTCAGCGGACTTCGAATTGCTCGCTCTGCATCGACTGGTCGTCGACGGCGATATCGAGCTGGTAGTGGCCCTTGGGCCAGCCTTTCGGTTGGCGCAGGTGGAAGGTCGCCAGCATCGGTCCGTCCGGCACCAGGCGCTGGTCGTTTTGCGCGAGCAGCTTGCCCTCGGCATCGAGCCAGCGCGCCGACAACTTCAGGCCCTGGTGCTTGCCGGTGCTGATCACCGTGGCATAGATCTGGTCCTTGGGCGAAAACACGCTGCGTTCCTCGGCGATGTCGTTGCCGACGTCGAGCGCGCGGCCGAGCGACACGCGCATGATCTTGAAATCGCCGAGCGCCGGCGTCGTGGCCGCAGCCGCGGCAGGCGCGATGCTGGCCTCGGTCGCCGGCGCGATCGATTCCTCCGGCTGGGCCGGATCGGCGACTTGCAGTTGCACCGGCGCCGGGCGCTTGCAGGCAACGAGCGCGCACAGGGCGGTCGCGATCAGGACGGCGCGAAAAATCGAACGGCTTGTCGTCGGCATGCGGACCTCGGTTACTGGCGCGCGGTACGGGTGTTGTCGGGCAGCAGGCCGCCCGGCGTGCAGCGGAAGGGATTGATGTCCAGGCCGCCGCGCCGAGTGTAGCGCGCATACACCGACAGGCGCGAAAGCCCGCCCTGGCGCAGCAGGTCGAGGAAGATGCGCTCGACGCAGTCTTCGTGGAAGGCGGCGTGCTGCCGGTACGAGGCCAGGTAGCGCAGCAGTCCGTCGCGGCCCAGGCGCGGCCCGTGGTAGGCGATCTGCACGCTGGCCCAATCCGGCTGGCCGGTGACCGGGCAGTTGGACTTGAACAGGTGCGAGACCAGGGTTTCGTCGGTCACCGCATCCGGATTGCCGTACAGCAAGGACGAATCGGGCGGCCCGTAGGTGTGGATTTCGATTGGCAGGTCGTCGATGACCTCGCCGGCGAGATTGGAAATGACCGCCGACTGCGGCGAGGTCAGCGTCGCCAGTTGCACGCTCACCGACGCGCCGGCCGCGCCCGACAGGTCGTGCGCCAGCATCGTCCGCAAGGTGTCGGTGTCCGGTACGCGGGTCTGGTTGTAGCCATTGAGGTAGAGCTTGAAGCTCTTGGACTCGATCAGGTTCGGCGAGTCGGCCGGCACCCGGAATTCGGCCATGGCGGCGCGCGGCTTGCCTCGATGGTCGAGCCACGACAGTTCATACGCATTCCAGACGTCGACGCCGATGAACGGCAGCTCGGCGCCGAGGTCGAGGGCGCTGCGCCCGCCGATCCGCGCGACCGGATCGAGCAAGGCCGGGTCGTATCCGCCGGAATAGTCCGTCGGCTTGCCGAGATGGGTGGGCTCACGCGGATCCATGGCGCGATTCTCGCATGCCCGCCGTCAGGGAGCGCCGACGCCATTGAGATAATCGAGCGCCACCTGCAGCATCGCCTTGGTGCCGACCGCCAGCGCCGATTCGTCGAAGTAGAACTTGGGCGAATGGTTGGGCGGCGCGGTCGCGGGGTCCTGCCCGGCCGGAGTCGAGCCGACCAGGAAATAGACGCCTGGTACGGTATTGGCGAACTCGGAAAAATCCTCCGCCACCGTCATGATCGGGATGGGCACGACGTTGTCGGCACCCACCGCCCGTTGCAGGCTGGGCAATACGCGCTGGCTCAGCGCCGGGTCGTTGACTGTGATCGGAACCCCGGGGCGATCCGGGATCTGCGCGACGACGGTGGCGCCATTGGCAGCAGCGACGTTTTCCGCCACCGACTTGAGTTCGTCGAAGACCTGCTGGCGCATGCCCGGATCGAAAGTGCGGATGGTGCCGACCAGGTCGACTTCATCCGGGATGATGTTGTAGCGGATGCCGCCCTTGATCGCGCCGAAGCTGAGCACCGCCGGTTGTTTGGTGATGTCCAGGCGCCGGCTGACGATGTTCTGCGCGGTGACGATGATG
>JANYBA010000317.1 GCA_025360985.1 Gammaproteobacteria bacterium
GACATAAGAGTCGTGATCGGCACAGTATTTGTTCATGCCCATGAAATCGGTGCAGGCCTCGATGGCGTTGTCGTTGTCATAGCCATTGCGCCACTGCCGAAAGAAGCGCGTGCAGGCGCCGGCATTCGGGAACTCCGGGTAGTGGGTGTCCTTGCATTGACCGGTGTTGTTGCAGGAATGCACGGTCGTGGCCGGGATCTTGGTATAGGCAAGGGTGGTGGACGGCGCCACCGACAGCATTGCCAGCACGAGGACGGACGCGGTGGCAAGTCGACGCATGAGCATGATCGCTCTCCTCTATTGCTCCATCTGGCACGTCGACGAACAGCCATCCCCGCTTTCCGCGTTGCCGTCGTCGCACTGTTCGCCGTTGCCGACATCGAAGTCGCCGCAGACAACTGGCTTGGCGCGCACCGGAGCGGCATCGCTCGCGGAGCTGGCGGCACCGACGTTGCCGTTGCGATTGTGTTCGAGCGAATACGTGGACGCGACCTTGTAGCCGATCTGTTCGGTCGGGGCGAGCGAGTCCAGGCGCGCCTGTTGGCCCGGACCCCAGAGCGTGTTTCCTTCGGTCCCGCCCATGCCGATATTGAATCCGTACAAGAGCTGGTCGCGTAGCGAAGCGGCATTCGGATCGGCCGCAGTGAGGACTTTTCCGCGTTCGGCCAGCGCGATGATTCCGGCGGGGTGGCGGTCACCGGCATCGGCCGGCGCCGGTGCGGGAGCCGGAGCTGCTTCGCCGTCGTCGCCGACCACGTCGATGACTTCGTTCCAGCGGTTGTTGTCGCCGTGGGCCTCAGCGTTTTCGAAGCCTTGATTGAGCAGGCAACTGATCGGCGCTTTGCCGGCGGCTGACGGAGTCCATGTCTGGCGCGCCTCGTGCTGGCCACCGCGCCGATCGCCCTGGAACGTCAGGTTCTGGGATGGTCTCCCGCCGATCAGGATGATGCCTTGCCAGGGCTGGATCGCGAACGCAAACGGAGTCGTCGCTTCGTCGACGATGTAATTGCAAGCGATCGCGACCGGGACACCGACCTGCAATTGCCGGACGTTCTGGCCGTTCTGCGAATAGGTAATGCGACCGATGACGAGATCGTGCGGCGCCATGACGGGCGGAGCATCAGCAGCTGCGGCCGTCGCGAAAAGCAACAAAGCCACGGCCGCGCCAATCGCGGGCCGACGAGAAGGTGTTGGGGTGCGCATGTTCGACTCCAGTGAGTACGAATGAAGTGTCGCCGGTACGAACGAATGGGCCGGCAAGGCCACAGATCATGAAGCGTGCAACGGCAACCGACGCAAAAGCCGGACATCGCCGTCGGCTGGCCGGAATTGTCCGGCCGAAACCTTCATATGCCCCGTGGCGACCGCTGTCAACTTGCCGATACTGCCGTCAACCTGCAGCGCGCCCTGGCGGCGTTGCCGACGCCAGCGCGATAGCAGCTACTGGCCGGTGTTGGCCTTCAGGAAGGCGGCGATCTTGTCGAGCATCTGCGCGCGCGCGTTGGAATCGCCGAGGCTGTGCGTGAGCCCTTCGTAGACCACCAGCTGGCTGGACTTGCCGGCACCGCGCAGCCGCGCGTCCATCTTTTGCGACTGCTCGACATCGACATTGAGATCCTTGTCGCCATGGAACATCAGGACCGGCGCCTTGATCGCGTCGACGTTCTGCAGCGGCGAGCCTTCGACGATATGCGGGCCAGAGCCGACTTCGTTGGCCACCAAATTCGAATTCGTGTACGCCGTAGCCTCGAGTTTGACCAAGGCAAGGTCGGTGACCGGTGCGATCGCCACGATCGCCTTGAACAAGCCCGGTTCGGTGACGCCGGACTGCAGCGCCGCGTAACCGCCGTAGGACCAACCGACGATCGCCAGCTTGTTCGGATCGGCGATGCCCTGCGACACCAGCCAATGGCCGGCCGCGGTGACGTCGCCGATCGACGTGCGCCAACTCCGGAAGCCATTGTCCTTGAGCCAGGCGTCGCCGAAACCGGTCGAACCGCGATAGTTCGGCTGCAGCACGGCATAGCCTTCGTGCGCGAGGAACTGCGCCAGCCAGTCGAAACCCCATTCATCTCGGGCGCTCGGCCCGCCGTGGGGCAGGACCACGGCCGGCAGGCCCTTGGACGATTCCTTTCCCGGCGGCAGCGTCAGGTAAGCCGGAATCTGGGTGCCGTCGGCGGCGGGGTAGGTGATCGCTTTCACGCTCGCCAGCGTCGTCTGCTCGAGCGTCGGCCGCGCCAGCATGATCTCGTTGAGGCTGTGCTTGGCCTTGTCGAAGACGTAATAGCGTCCCGGATCGGAGTCGCTGCTGGCGAAGACCAGAACCTGGTTGTTGCTGGCCGAGACGGCGACGAAATCGATCAGCGGCAGGTTCGGGATGGCCTTGCCCAGGCCGGCGGCGAGCGCGCTGTATTCGGGGTCGAAGTAGATGTTGTGGCGCTTTTCTTCGGCGTAGGACACGCCGATCACGCGCTGGCTGCGGCCGAGCTGGACCACGCCGTCGACATCGACCTTGTCGTTCTTGTAGACCAGCTCGGTGGCCATGCTGCCATCGAGCTTGACGCGGTACAGGGCGATCCGGCCCTGGAGTTTCTTCAGGACGTAGGCCGAGTTGCTCTCGGCGTCGACCGCGATCGGCGCCGAGCCTTCGTTGTCCTGGTCCCAGGTCGAGAACGGCAGCCAGTCCGTGGAACCGGGCTGGCGGTAGTTGAAGCTGATCACGCCGCCGAGTTGCGAGTTGACGCCGCGCGCCGCCTGGAAGGCCTTCATGCGGACGTGGCCGCGGCCGTCGCTGGTGAAGTAGCTGACCGCCCGTGCCGCGATTTCGACCACCGTCGAGCGCATGGTCGTGACATCGATGCGGTCGATGCCCAGGCCGTTGGCGGTGTTCCTGATCTTGGTATCGCTGCGCGCGTCGGGGATGTAGTCGCGGGTCATCAGCACCGCGCCGTCTTCGTCGGGCAGCCAATCGAGGATTTCGCCGTCGTTCTGGCGCAGGCGTTCGTCGTAGCCGGTGCTCTGCAAGCCGAGCGGCTTGATGTTCTTGCCATCGGTGTCGACGGCGAGCAGGCGCGAGAACGCGATCGGCACGGCCGCCGTCTCGGCGTAGCCGTACAAATGGCAGACCAGGCGCTGGTTGCCGGCGAACCGGCACCAGTCGAGGTGCTCGGCCTGGCCGCCCGATTGCATCACCAACTTCGGGGCGCCTCCGGTGAGATCGGCGACGTAGACATCGGTGGCCCGCCCCGGGCCAGGCGCCAGGTAGACGACGCGGCTGCCGTCGGGCGAAAGATCAATGCCTTCCACGCTCTCGCGGATGCCGAACAGGGCGCCGCTCGTGTTGAGGAGGGTAGGGGGCGATTTCTGCGCGAGGGCAGGCAAGGCGGCGCAGGCGAGCGCTGCGGCGATCAGCAGCTTGTTCATTGATCGGGGAGTCCGGGCAGGGTTGGGCGGGCGCTAGCCTAGCATCCAGTTCCCCCCGGCCCGAACCTCCAATTCGTTTCCCCGCCGGCCCCCGACCGTTAAACTAGCCGGATGCCCGCGTCCCAGCCCCCTTTCATCCTGCTTCGCAATGCCGAGGTCCACGCCCCGGAACCGCTCGGGCGCCGGCAGCTGCTGCTGGGCGCCGGCCGGGTGCTGTGGATGGGCGGGCCTGGCGACGAGGCCCCGCGTGGCCTGGCCATGGAAACGATCGACCTCGAGGGCCGGCGCCTGCTGCCGGGTTTCATCGACGGCCACGTCCACGTCACCGGCGGCGGCGGCGAGGGTGGTTTCGCCACCCGGGTGCCGCCCATGCCGCTGTCGCGCATTACGTCCACCGGCGTTACCACGGTGATCGGCCTGCTCGGCACCGACGACTGCGCCCGCAGCCCGCGCGAACTGGTCGCGACCCTGTACGCGCTGCGCGAAGAAGGCCTCGGCGCCTACGGCTACTGCGGCGGCTACCACCTGCCGCCAGCGACCATTACCGGCAGCGTGCGCGCCGATATCGTCTTCGTCGAGCCGCTGATCGGCGTCGGCGAATTGGCGATCAGCGACCACCGCTCCAGCCAGCCGACTTACGAGCAGGTGTTGCAGGTCGCCTCCGAAGCGCACGTCGCCGGACTGATGACCGGCAAGGCCGGCATCGTCCACCTGCACCTGGGCGATGGCGCGCGTGGCCTCGAAATGGTTCGCCGCGCCCTCGACGAAAGCGAATTGCCGGCGCGCGTGTTCAGTCCCACCCACGTCAATCGGCGCAAGGCGCTGTTCGAGGAAGCGATCGAACTCGCGCGCCGCGGCTGCAGCGTCGACCTGACCGCGTTCCCGGTCGAAGACGGCGAAGACGCGTGGAGCGCCGCCGACGGCCTGGTTCGTTACCTCGATGCTGGCGCGCCGCCGGAACGCGTCACGATCAGCTCCGATGCCGGCGGTTGCCTGCCCTGCTTCGATGGCGAAGGCCGCATGACCCATATGGACGTCGGCGCGCCCGGCGCCTTGCTGGCGACCTTGCGCGAAGTGCTGGCCCGCGGCGTGCCGATGGAGCGCGCGCTGCCGGCGTTCACCAGCAACGTGGCGCGGCTGCTGCGCCTGCCCGGCAAGGGCGTGGTCGAAGTCGGCGGCGACGCCGACTTGGTCGTACTCGACGAAGCCGGTCAGGCCCGCGATGTTGTCGCCGGCGGTCGCTGGCACCGGCGCGATGGCCAGCAATGCCGCGTCGGCAGCTTCGAAAAATAATCCGATCACCAGTCCAAGGACGGCAAGAACCGATGTGCCCAAGCAAGACCCCTGACGGCGAAGAACGCGGCTGGATCATTCCGATCGGTGGCGCCGAGGACAAGGAAAACGAGACGACCATCCTGCGCCGCTATGTCGAGCTGTGCGGCGGCCGCGACGCCGACATCGTGGTGATTCCGACAGCCAGCCGGCGCGCCGATACCGGCGAGCGCTACGAAGCCCTGTTCACCGAACTCGGGGTGGCGCAGGTGACCGCGATCGACTTCGACACCCGCCGCGATTGCGAAGAGAAGGGTCGGCTGTCACGGATCGGGCAGGCCTCGGGGATATTCTTCACCGGCGGCAACCAGCTGCGCCTCACGACTCTGCTTGGCGGCACCTCGGTGGCCAAGCTGATCCGCCAGCGCAATGCCCAGGGCGCGCACGTGGCCGGCACCAGCGCCGGCGCCGCGGTGCTCAGCGAGCACATGATTGCGTTCGGCGAAGAGGGCGGTTCGCCGCGCGCCGGCAGCGTCCGCCTGGCCCCGGGATTGGGGCTGACCAATCGCTTCATCATCGACCAGCATTTCCGCCAGCGCGACCGGCTCGGCCGCCTGTCCACTGCCTTGGCATTCAATCCCTTCGCCATCGGCATCGGCCTCGACGAGGACACCGCCGCCTTCATCGCCCCGGACAACACGCTCGAAGTCGTCGGTAGCGGCGCGGTCACGGTCATCGATGCCGCCGGCCTGCAATTCTCGTCCATGGACCGGATCGAGGAAGGCGAGCCGGTTTGCCTGCTGGGCCTGTCCGTCCATATGCTCGTCTCCGGTGCTACTTTCAACCTGCATACCCGCCAGGCCAGCGCCGGCAGCCTGATAACGCCCAAGGAGTAAGTGCGATGCGCATCCTCGATCGTTCCGTCTTCGTCGGCCCGTCGTTGTATGCGCATTTCCCGGTCATCCGGCTGGAACTCGACCTCGGTGAACTGGAAGCCTGGCCGACCGCCAAGCTCGGCTCGGCCTACGTCGACGCGCTGGTGGCGGCCCTGCCGGGCCTGGCCGAGCACGGCTGTTCCTACCGCGAACCCGGCGGCCTGATCCGGCGCATGAAGGAAGGCGAGGGCACCTGGCTCGGCCACGTGCTCGAACACGTCGCCATCGAATTGCAGAACGTCGCCGGCGAAGACGTCACTTTCGGCAAGACCCGCAGCATCGACGACCGCCCCGGCGTGTATTCGGTGGTCTACGAATACGCCCAGCGCGAGGAAGGCATCGCCGCTGGCGAGCTCGCCCTGCGCCTGCTCTGCTCGCTGCTGCCGACCGAATTGCAGCCATCCGACAGCGTGCCCTCGGACTGGGACTGGCCGGAGGCGCGCGATACCTTCATCCGATACGCGCAACGCCGGGCGCTCGGACCATCGACGGCCTCGCTGGTCAAGGCCGCCGAAGAACGCAATATTCCCTGGCTGCGCCTCAACGAACAATCCCTGGTGCAGCTCGGCCACGGCCGCTACCAGCAGCGCATCCAGGCAACGGTCACCGGCAAGACGCCGCATATCGCGGTCGAACTCGCCAGCGACAAGGAAGAAACCAACAAGATCCTCGGCTCGCTCGGCCTGCCGGTGCCGCGCCAGGAACTGGTGCAGAGCGAATCGCAGGCAGTGCGCGCCGCCCGCCGCATCGGTTACCCGGTGGTCACCAAGCCCTACAACGGCAACCACGGCCGCGGCATTTCGATTCGCCTCACCAACCAGGACGAAGTGATCGCAGGTTTCGCCAAGGCCAAGGAAATTTCCCGCTCGGTGATCGTCGAGACTTTCCTGGAAGGCGACGACCACCGCCTGCTGGTGGTCAACGGCGACCTGGTCGCGGCAACCCGGCGCACGCCCGGCCACGTGGTCGGCGACGGCGTGCACACGATCGCGCAGCTGGTCGAAGTCGTGAACCAGGATCCGCGCCGCGGCGTCGGCCACGAGAAAGTATTGACCCGGCTCGAGCTGGACGCGCAGGCGCAGATGATGATGGCGCGCGCCGAGGTCACCGCCGAGTCGGTGCCAGAAGCCGGCCGGATCATCTACCTGCGCTCGACCGCGAACCTGTCCACCGGCGGCACCGCCACCGACGTCACCGACGTCATCCATCCCGACAACCGCGACATGGCCGTGCGCGCGATCAAGGCGATCGGCCTGGACGTCGGCGGCGTCGATTTTCTGTCGACCAATATCGCCGAAAGCTACAAGGACATCGGCGGCGGCATCTGCGAGGTCAATGCCGCGCCCGGTTTCCGCATGCACGTGGCGCCGAGCGAGGGCAAGTCGCGCGACGTCGCCGGCCCGGTCATCGACATGCTGTTCCCGCCGGGCACGCCGGCGCGCGTGCCGATCGCCGCGATCACCGGCACCAACGGCAAGACCACCACCGCGCGCATGCTTTCGCACATCGTCAAGATGGCCGGCTACACACCGGGCCTCACCACCACCGACGGCGTCTACATCGACGGCCAGCGCACGGTCGAGGGCGACATGACCGGCCCGGTGTCGGCGCGCATGGTGCTGGCCGATCCGCAGATCGACTTCGCCGTGCTCGAGACCGCGCGCGGCGGCCTGATCCGCGCCGGCATGGGCGTGCCCAAGGTCGACGTCGGCGCCGTGCTCAACGTGCAATCCGACCACCTGGGCATGAAGGGCGTGGACACGCTCGAGCAACTGGCCGAGATCAAGCGGATCGTGGTCGAAGTCGCCAGCGAATGCGCCGTGCTCAACGCCGACGATCCGAACGTGCTCAAGATGTCCGGCTACACCGACGCCAAGGTGATCTGCTACGTCACCCTCAATCCGCAGCACGGCCTGGTGCGCGAGCACATCCGCGCCGGTGGCCGCGCCTGCGCGCTGGAAGCGGGCGTCAACGGCCAGATGATCACCTTCTACGACAAGGGCAGCCATATCCCGCTGCTGTGGACGCACTTGATCCCGGCCACGCTCGAAGGCCGCGCCTTGCACAATGTCCAGAACGCGATGTTCGCCGCGGCGATCGCGTTTTCGCATGGCATCAAGCTCGACGCCATCCGCCAGGGCTTGCGTACTTTCGACAGCACCTTCTTCCAGGCCCCGGGCCGGATGAACGTGTTCGACGAGCATCCTTTCAAAGTGCTGTTCGATTACGGCCACAACGCCCACGCGGTCGGCGTGATGGCCGACCTCGCCCAGCGCCTCGACGTGCCCGGTCGTCGCATCGTGGTGATCGCCGGCCCCGGCGATCGCCGCGACGAGGACCTGCGCGACATCGCCAAGGCCGTCGCCGGCCGCTTCGACCACTACATCAGCCGGCGCGACGACGACCTGCGCGGCCGCGCCAGCGACGAGGTGCCGAAGTTGATCGCCGCGACGCTGCGCGAGCTGGGCGTGGACGGCGACAAGATCAGCCTGATCCCGGACGAGCAGGAAGCGATCGATGCCGCCCTGCGCATGGGGCAACCGGGCGACCTGGTGCTGGTGTTCGCCGACGCCCTGACGCGTTCCTGGAAGCAGGTGATCAAGTTCCGTGCGGAAGGCGCG
>JANYBA010000328.1 GCA_025360985.1 Gammaproteobacteria bacterium
TTTCCGAAGGCACCGACATCGCCAAGGAACTGTACCTGTCGGTGCTCACCGATCGCGCCAGCAAGACCATCACCTACATCGCCTCGGCCGAGGGCGGCGTCGAGATCGAAAAAGTGGCGGCCGAGAATCCGGACGCGATCAAGTCCCTGCACGTGAATTTCGTCCAGGGCCTGCAGCCCTACCAGTGCCGACAGATGGGCTTCGACCTCGGCTTGAACAGCAAGCAGGTCGGCCAGCTGACCAAGATCATGCTCGGGCTGTATCGCCTGTTCAACGAAAAGGACCTCGCCCTGGTCGAGCTCAACCCGCTGGCGATCCTGAAGAACGGCGATCTCGCCGTGCTCGACGGCAAGGTCAATTCCGACGACAACGCGACATTCCGCCATCCGGACCTGGCGGCGATGCGCGACATCCGCCAGGAAGACGAGACCGAAGTGCTGGCCAGCCAGCACGACCTCAACTACGTCACCATGGACGGCAACATCGGCTGCATGGTCAACGGCGCCGGCCTGGCGATGGCGACCATGGACGTGATTTCGCTCAACGGCGGCTCGCCGGCCAACTTCCTCGATGTCGGCGGTGGCGCCAACAAGGAACGGGTCACCGAGGCGTTCAAGTTGATCCTGCGCGATCCCGACGTGAAGGCGATCTTCGTCAACATCTTCGGCGGCATCGTCCGCTGCGACATGATCGCCGAGGGCATCATCGCCGCGGTGAAAGAGGTCGACGTCAAGGTGCCGGTGGTCGTGCGCCTGGAGGGCACCAATGTCGATCTCGGCAAGGACCTGCTGAAGAACAGCGGCCTGGCGCTGATCACGGCCGACGATATCAACGATGGCGCGCGCAAAGTCGTGGCGGCCGCAAAGGAAGCCGCATGAGCGTCCTGGTCAACAAAAACACGAAGGTCATCGTCCAGGGCTTCACCGGTACCCAGGGCACCTTCCACGCCGAACAGATGCTCGACTACGGCACCAAGGTGGTCGGCGGCGTGACGCCGGGCAAGGGCGGCACGACCCACATCGGCTTGCCGGTCTTCAATACCGTGCAGGACGCGGTCGACGAAACCGGCGCCGACGCCTCGGTCATCTACGTGCCGCCGCCGTTCGCGGCCGACGCCATCCTGGAAGCGGCCGACGCCGGCATCCGGGTGATCGTCTGCATCACCGAAGGCATCCCGGTGCTGGACATGCTGCGGGTGAAGAACACCCTGCGCGGCTACGACGACGTCGTACTGATCGGGCCGAATTGCCCGGGCATCATCACGCCGGGCGAATGCAAGATCGGCATCATGCCCGGGCACATCCACATGCCCGGCAAGATCGCGATCGTCTCGCGTTCCGGCACCTTGACCTACGAAGCAGTCAAGCAGACCACCGATGCCAAGCTCGGCCAGAGCACGGTGATAGGAATCGGCGGCGACCCGATGCAGGGCATGAACTTCATCGACTGCTTGCGCCTGTTCCAGGACGATGCGCAGACCGAGGGCATCATCATGGTCGGCGAAATCGGCGGCAGCGCCGAAGAGGAAGCGGCCGAATTCATCACCGAATACGTGACCAAACCGGTGGTTGGCTTCATCGCCGGCGCGTCGGCTCCGGCCGGCAAGCGCATGGGCCATGCCGGCGCGATCGCTTCCGGCGGCAAGGGCACGGCGGCGGGCAAGTTCGCGGCGCTGGAAGCGGCGGGCGTGACCACCGTGAAATCGCCGGGCGACCTCGGCGCGGCCATCGCCAAGCGCTTGAAGGGCTGACGGACGCCCCTGGCATGCCCTTGCGCATCGCCCTGGCCCAGTTCGATTTCCCGGTTGGCGCGATCGAAGCCAACGCCGCCAAGATCGCCCGTCTGATCGCCGAGGCGCGCGACGTGCATCGCGCCGACCTGGTGCTGTTCCCGGAACTGGCCTTGTGCGGCTACCTGCCCGAGGACCTGTTGCTTCGTCCGGCCTTCCTGGCCGATTGCGAACGCGCCATTGGCGAGCTCGCCGCGACCGTCACCGGCATCGTCGCGGTGGTGGGCTGGCCGCAGGCGGTCGGCACGGTGGTGTTCAATGCCGCCAGCGTCCTGCGCGACGGCGGCATCGAGTGCAGTTACCGCAAGCGCGAGCTGCCCAACTACGCGGTGTTCGACGAACGCCGTTATTTCAGCGTCGATCCCGACGGCGAGCCCTGCGTCTTCGACGTCGGCGGCACCGCCGTCGGCCTGGTGATCTGCGAGGACCTGTGGTTCCCCGAACCGCTGGCGCGCACGGTGGCCGCAGGGGCGAGCCTGGTCATCGTCCCGAATGCCTCGCCGTTCGAACGCGACAAGACCGCCCAGCGCGACGCCCTGCTGGCCCAACGCGTGCGCGAGACGCCGGTGGCGCTGGCCTACCTCAATGTCGTCGGCGGCCAGGATGAATTGGTCTTCGACGGCAGCTCGGTGCTGGCCGATGCCGACGGCACCGTGCACCCCAATGCCCGCGCCTTCGAAGATCACCTGCTGGTCGCCGAATTCGACACCGCGGCCGGCAAGTTCCGGCCGACGGATTGGCCGGCCGAGGTCGACGAGTCGCGCGAATCGCTGGCTTGGCGCGGCATTGTCCGCGGCATCCGCGACTATTGCGGCAAGAACGGCTTCGAGAAAGTCTGGCTGGGAACGTCCGGTGGCGTCGATTCGGCCCTGGTGCTGGCGCTCGCGGTCGACGCGCTCGGCGCCGCCAACGTGACCGGCGTGCGCCTGCCATCGCGCTATACCTCCGATCTATCCAACGACTTGGCCGAGATCCAGGCGCGCAAGCTCTGCGTGAAGCTGATGACGATTCCGATCGAAGCGCCGTTCGGAGGCTACCTGGCGGCATTGGCTCCGGCTTTCGCCGGCCAGCCTCTGGGCGTCGCCGAGGAGAACCTGCAGTCGCGCAGTCGCGGCGCGATCCTGATGGCGCTTTCGAACAAGTTCGGCGGCCTGCTGCTCACCACCGGCAACAAGAGCGAATACGCGGTCGGTTACGCCACCATCTACGGCGACATGTGCGGCGGCTTCGCGCCGGTCAAGGACCTGTACAAGACCGAAGTGTTCGCGCTGTGCCGCTGGCGCAATGGCCGCGGTGATGGCGAGGTCATTCCAGACGCAGTGATCGAACGGCCGCCCTCGGCGGAGTTGCGCGAAAACCAGACCGACCAGGATTCATTGCCGCCGTACGAACTGCTTGATGCGATCCTGCTTCGTTACATCGACCAGGAAAAATCGGCGGCCGACATCGTCGCCGAAGGTTTCGATCCGGCGACGGTGCAGCGGGTATTGCGGTTGGTGAAGATCAGCGAATGGAAGCGGCGCCAGGCCGCGCCCGGCCCCAAATTGTCGCGCCGCGCCTTCGGCCGCGAACGGCGCTACCCGATCAGCTCGGGCTATCGCGGCTGACCGACCCGGCGCCGGCGCCGGCCAGAATAGCTACTTGAGCTCGCTCGCGAACGGATTGAGCCTGCGCAGGAAGCCCTTCTTCTTCGGCCACTTGCCCTGCAGGTACGGGTGCTGCGGGTAGTTCAGTTCCAGCACCCGTTTGGAGTCGTCGGCGAGGGTTTTCTGGCCGATGGCGTTGTAGCAAATCGCCATCAGCGCGACGGCATCGCCGTCGAACTCGCTGCCCGGGTAGTTCTCCAGCACGTACTTGGAACGGTTGATCGCGGCCACGTAGGCGGCCCTGCGCAGGTAGAACAAACCGGTGTTGACTTCGTGGCGCGCCATCAGGTTGCGCAGGTAGATCATGCGCTGGCGGGCGTCGGGGGCGTACTTGCTGTTCGGGTAGCGGCGCACGACTTCGTTGAAATCGGACAGGCTGCGGGTGGCGCCGTCGAGGTCGCGCTCGGCGGTGTCCAGGCGCGCCAGCCGCGCCAGCAGGCCGGAATTGTTGTCGAAGTTGATCACCGCCTTCAGGTAATAGGCGTAATCGATGTGGGCATGGCGGGGATAGGTGCGGATGAAGCGGTCGATCGCCGACGTGGCGTCGTCCGGCTTGCCCATCTTGTAGGTGACGTAGGCCAGCTCCAGCTGCGCCTGTTCGCTGTAGCTGCCGTACGGGAAGCGCGCCACCAGGCGCGAATACTTCGGCTGCGCCGTGCTGTAGTTGCCGTTGAGCATGTCGTCCTTGGCTTCGGCGTACAGCTGCTCGAGCGGCAGCGACTCGGTCCGGGCTTCCTTGTCGCGGCCAAACCAGCCGCCGATGGTCTTGCAGCCACCCAGGTCGAGGACGAGGGCAAGGGCGAGGGCAAAACGGGCAAAACCGGAGAGGCGGATCATCAGGCGGGCTTCATTGGGGTCGGCTGGGACGACAGTTGGGGGATAATAACCGAAAGCTCCGGACCCTTCGCCATGCCGCTTGCCCCTATCGAACCCGAGGACGACGACACCGATGCCAGCGTTTTGGAGGCTACCGTGCCCCTGGAACTGGCCGGCAAGCGCTTCGACCAAGCCCTGGCCGAGATGTTCCCCGACTACTCGCGATCGCGCCTCAGCGACTGGATCAAGTCCGGCGCGGCCAAGCTGGACGGCGAGGCGGCCAAGCCGCGGGCGCCGGTGCGCGGCGGCGAAAAGGTCGCCTTGCGCCTTGAAGTCGCCATCGAAACCACCGCCGAGGCCGAAGCGATCCCGCTGAATATCGTCTACCAGGACGAAGACGTGCTGGTCATCGACAAGCCGGCCGGGCTGGTGGTCCATCCCGGCGCCGGCAACCCGCGCGGCACCCTGGTCAATGCGCTGCTGCACTTCGATCCGCGCCTGGCCGAATTGCCGCGCGCCGGCATCGTCCATCGCCTGGACAAGGACACTTCCGGCCTGATGGTCGTGTCCCGGTCGCTGCGGGCCCACGCATCGCTGATCGAGCAGTTGTCTGGCCGGGAAGTGCACCGGCAGTACGTCGCGGTCGTCGCCGGCCCGATGATCGCCGGTGGCACCGTCGATGCCCCGATCGGCCGGCACCCGACCGACCGCGTCCGCCAGGCGGTGGTCAAGCCGGGCCAGGGCCGGGAAGCCGTCACCCATTACCGGGTCCGCGAACGCTTCCGCGCCCACACCCTGCTCGAATGCCGGCTCGAGACCGGGCGCACCCATCAGATTCGCGTGCACATGGCCTATGCCAAGCATCCCCTGATCGGCGATCCGCTCTACGGCGGCTCCTTCAAGTTGCCGAAGGCCGCCACGCCCGCCCTGGCCGAGGCCCTGCGCGGCTTCAAGCGCCAGGCCTTGCATGCCGAAAAACTCGAATTCGCGCGTCCGGTGGCTGGCAATTTGATGTCTTTCCAGTCGCCAATGCCGGCCGACATGCAGGCGCTGGTCGCGGTGCTGCGGGAAGACACGGCGGCTTTCAAGGCCTGAACCGGTGTCGGCTTGCCTTGTCGCCGACTGGCCGGCGCCGGCCAACATCCGGGCCATGACGACTTTGCGTGACCGCAACGATCCGGACGACGTGGCGAAATTTCGCGCGCAGCTGCGCGAAAAATTCTCCTTGCCCTCCGAGCCGCGCTGGTTGCGCCAGGTCCATGGCATCGCCGTGGCGCTCGAACCTGGACATGACTTGCCGGAGGCCGATGCCAGCGTCACGGCGAACGGCAACTCGGTCCTGGCCATCCTGACCGCCGATTGCCTGCCAGTGCTGTTTTGTAGGGACGACGGCAACGAGATCGCCGCCGCCCATGCCGGCTGGCGCGGCCTCGCCGCCGGCGTACTTGAAGCCACGGTCGCGACGATGTCCTCGGGGCCGGAACACCTGTTGGCCTGGCTCGGCCCGGGCGCCGGACCGGCCGCCTATGAGGTCGGCGAGGAAGTGCGCGCTGCCTTCGTCGATCGCGATCCGCGCGCCGAAACGGCGTTCGTCCCGACCCGGCCGGGCCACTGGCACGTCGATCTGTACGCACTGGCGCGCCAGCGACTGCATGCAGCGGGCGTGACGCGGGTATTCGGCGGCGACGAGTGTTCGATCTCGCATCCGGATCGCTGGTATTCGTATCGCCGCGATGGCCGTACCGGCCGGATGGCCAGCTTGATCTGGCGCAATGCCTGAGCGCGAGGTTCGGCGCAGGCTTGAATCGTTGCCGCCAGCCCGCATTTAGTGGGGCATGGCGGCATCGCCGCCCCTCCTCGATTCGGGATTGCCATGCGTACCGACAAACTGACCTCGCGTTTCCAGCAGGCCCTGAGCGACGCCCAGTCGCTGGCCGTTGGCCGCGACCACAACCTGATCGAACCGGCCCACTTGCTCGTTGCCTTGCTTGACCAGCAAGGCGGCAGCACGCGCCCCTTGCTGGCGCAGGCCGGCGTCAACGTGACCGCGCTGCGCCAGCGCCTGGGCGAGGCGCTCGACAAGTTGCCCAGGGTGTCCGGCCAGGAAGGCAGCCTCAGCGCCGGCAACGACCTGACGCGATTGCTCAATATCACCGACAAACTGGCGCAGCAGCGCGGCGATGCCTTTATCGCCAGCGAGCTGTTCGTGCTCGCTTGCCTCGAGGACAAGGGCGAGGCCGGCCAGGCGCTGAAAGTCTCCGGCGCCCACAAGGCGGCGATCGAGAAAGGCATCGAAGCGCTGCGCGGCGGCGAGAAGGTCGACGACGCCAACGCCGAGGAAAACCGCCAGGCGCTGGAAAAATACTGCATCGACCTGACCGCGCGCGCCGAGGGCGGCAAGCTCGACCCGGTGATCGGCCGGGACGAAGAGATCCGCCGCACCATCCAGGTGCTGCAACGGCGCACCAAGAACAATCCGGTGCTGATCGGCGAACCCGGCGTCGGCAAGACCGCGATCGTCGAGGGCCTGGCCCAGCGCATCGTCAATGGCGAAGTGCCCGAGGGGCTTCGCGGCCGGCGCGTGCTCTCGCTCGACATGGGCGCCCTGATCGCCGGCGCCAAGTATCGCGGCGAGTTCGAGGAACGCCTCAAGGCGGTGCTCGGCGACCTCGCGAAACAGGAGGGCAACGTCATCCTGTTCATCGACGAACTGCACACCGTGGTCGGCGCCGGCAAGGCCGAGGGATCGATGGACGCCGGCAACATGCTCAAGCCGGCGCTGGCGCGTGGCGAGCTGCACTGCATCGGCGCCACCACACTGGACGAATACCGCAAATACGTCGAGAAGGACGCGGCGCTCGAGCGCCGTTTCCAGAAAGTCTTCGTCGGCGAACCCAGCGTCGAGGACACCCTCGCCATCCTGCGCGGGCTCAAGGAACGCTAGGCCGTGCACCACGGCGTCGAGATCACCGATCCGGCGATCGTCGCCGCGGCGACGCTTTCGCATCGCTACATCACCGACCGCCAGTTGCCCGACAAGGCCATCGACCTGATGGACGAGGCGGCCTCGCGCATCCGCATGGAGATCGACTCGAAACCCGAGGAGATGGACCGGAAGGAGCGACGGCTCATCCAGCTCAAGATCCAGCGCGAGGCCCTGAAGAAGGAAAAGGACAGGGAGTCGAAGCAGCGCTTGGCCGACCTCGAGGCCGAAATCGCCGTGCTCGAGCGCGAATTCAACGACCTCGAGGAAATCTGGAAGGCCGAGAAAGCGATGCTGCAGGGCGCGACGAAGGTCAAGGAGCAGATCGAGCAGGCCAAGCTCGAGCTCGAGTCGGCGCATCGGCAGCAGGACTTCGCCCGGATGAGCGAGATCCAGTACGGGCGCATCCCGGAGCTGGAAAAGCAACTGCTCGCCGCGCAGGCGGTGGAGACGCAGGGCTTCAAGTTGCTGCAGGACAAGGTGACCGCCGAAGAGATCGCCGAGGTGGTGTCGCGCTGGACCGGAATCCCCGTGTCGAAAATGCTCGAGGGCGAGCGCGAGAAGCTGCTGCAGATGGAAGGCGCGCTGCACACGCG
>JANYBA010000035.1 GCA_025360985.1 Gammaproteobacteria bacterium
CCTGCCAGAGCACCGCCGACGCGGCCTACAAGGCCGACGAAGCCGCGGCCACCGCGACCCGCGATGCCGCCCTGGTGCAGGCCAACAATCACGAGTGATGGGATGACCTGACTGCATGGGATGGCCAATGAAAACTGGATCCCAGCTGTTCCGTGCGACCGCGGCGACGGCGTTAATGCTGCTCGCCGCGGGTTGCGCAACCCTGCGGCAACCGGTCGAGAAGCCGGTCACCACGGCGCTGCCGCCGGCGACCGACACGCCTTCGGCCCGTTACATCCAGTCCGAGCTGGTCCGGCACGCCCACGGCGTGTCGGGCTTCCGGCTGCTGACGCTCAGCACCAACGCGCTATTGAGCAGGATCACCTTGGCCGACCACGCCGAGCACTCGATCGACCTGCAGTACTACATCTTCAGGAACGACGCGACCGGCCGCCTGGTCGCGCAACACCTGCTGGCCGCCGCCGACCGCGGCGCCCGCGTCCGCCTGCTGCTCGACGACGCCAACCTGAAGGACGAGCGGGAAATGCTCGACGCGCTCGATTCCCATCCGAACGTCGAAGTCCGGGTGTTCAATCCCTTCAGCACCCGCGAACCATCGCTGCCCGCCAAGTTGGCGCAGATGCTGGTCGAGGGCTCGCGGCTCAACCGCCGGATGCACAACAAGTCCTTCATCGTCGACAACAAGATAGCCGTGGTCGGCGGCCGCAATATCGGCGACGACTATTTCGACGCCAGCAGCGAGAACAACTTCCGCGATCTCGACCTCGTCGCGATCGGGCCGGTCGTGGCCGAAGCCTCGCGTACTTTTGACGACTACTGGAACAGCAAGGCCGCGTTCCCGGTCACGGCGTTCGCCGATTCGCGCGACAAGCCAGTGGACCTGCCCGGGCTGCGCGCCACCCTGGCCAAGGATTCGCGGTTGTTCGCCCAATCCGACTACCTGCAGGCGGCCTTCGACGAACTGCCCGAGGGCGCCACCGCCGACCGCCGCGGCCTGTGGTTCTGGGGCGATGCGGTGCTGGTCGCCGATGCCCCGGAAAAAGCCGAGAGCAAGGAAAGTCGCCGCGGCCTGCGCATGGCCCCGACCTTGGCGGCCACGATCAACGGCGCGCAACAGGAGCTGACGCTGATCTCGCCCTATTTTATCCCCAGCGACGCCAATGTCGCCGACCTGTTGGCCTTGACGGGGCGCGGCGTCGCGGTGCGCGTGCTGACCAACTCGCTGGCGGCCACCGACGAACATGCCGTCTACGCCCGGTACGCGCCGCACCGCCAGCCCCTGCTGGCGGGCGGCGTGAAGCTCTACGAGCTGCGCCCCGACGCCGGACCGACCGCGACGACCGAGGCGCAACCCGGGCAGTCGTCCGGCGTCAGCCTGCACGCCAAGGCGCTCGTCGTCGACGGCCACATCACCTTTATCGGCTCGATGAACCTGGATCCGCGCTCGGCGCTGGTGAATACCGAAATGGGCCTCATCGTCGACAACGTCGCCCTGGCCAAGGCGGTCACCGACTTCTTTGCCCTGGCGACGCGCCCGGAGAATTCCTTCGAACTGCAACTCGAACGCGATCCGGGGGACACGGCCGGTGCAGGCCATCTGGTCTGGGTGGTCGGCAACGGCAGCAAGGTCGAACGCGTCGAGGACGAGCCGGAGACGAGCGCCTCGATGCGGCTGAAAATGCGCCTGCTACGCCTCTTGCCCATCGATGGCCTGTTGTAGCGCCGCCATTACGTGCGTTGGGCGTTAACCAGAAGTTAAGAAAAACCCAATAGCGACAAGGGTTTGACGCACGTATTTCAGTCTGGGTATCGTACGGCGTCTTTTGGCCGGTTTGCCCCGCGGAGTGCGTTTTGAACTCATCCCCCCCGGAAGCCGCGAGCAAGATCCGGCGACGGCACCATGTGCTGCTGGCGGGTTCGCTCGCGATCCTCGCGACGTCCCTGGTGGCCATCGTGCCTGGCTTCGCCAATGCCCTGCGCGTGCCGGCCGCCGAGTTGCAGCCGGCGATGCTGTCCATGACGCTCGCGTTGCCGCCGTTGTCGGCGAACGACCAATCCCGGCTCGGCACCGGTTGGCAATTCGTCCGCGTCCGTAGCGGCCAGACCCTCGGCACGATCTTCGCCGACCTCGGTTTGTCGGCGACCCTGATGCAGCGCATGCTCGACGCGAGTACGGCGAAAGCCACGCTGTCGCACCTGCGCGACGGCCAGGAGCTCGCGTTCGAGCTCGACGGCAGCGGCCAACTCAAGACCCTGCGCTTCGACCGGGGCCTGGAAGAACGGGTCAGCCTGCACGTCGATGGCGACGCCATCCGTGAGCGCGTCGTCAGCCGGCCGGTCGAGCGCCGGGTCGAGCTCGCGGCCGGCACGATCACCAGCTCGCTCTACGCCGACGGCGCCCGCGCCGGTTTGACCAATGGCGCCATCAACGACATGGCCAACATCTTCAAGTACGACATCGACTTCGTCGAAGACGTGCGCGATGGCGACGGCTTCCAGGTGGTGTACGAGGAAATCTGGCGCGACGGCCAGCGGGTCGGCTCCGGCGACGTGATCGCCGCGACTTTCACCAACCAGGGCAAGCGCTACACCGCCTTCCGCTTCGAGCGCGGCGGCAAGAGCGAATATTTCGACGAAACCGGCCGGCCGCTGAAGAAGGCGCTGATGCGCATCCCGATCGAGTTCGCGCGCCTGTCCTCGACCTTCGGCATGCGCAATCACCCGGTGTTGGGCCGCATGCGCATGCACAAGGGCGTGGACTACGCCGCGCCGACCGGCACGCCGATCATGGCCGCCGGCGATGGCCGCGTGAAGTTCGTCGGATGGAAGAACGGCTACGGTCGCTGCGTGGAAATCGACCACGGCCAGGGCCGCTCGACCTTTTATGGCCACATGTCGGCCTGGGGCCACGAAAAGATCGGCCAGCACGTCAGCCAAGGCAATATCATCGGCTATGTCGGCATGACCGGCCTGGCCACCGGCCCGCACCTGCACTACGAATTCCGCATCCATGGCAACCAGGTCAATCCGCTCACCGTGACCATGCCCAAGCCCGAGCCCTTGACCGGCACCGAGTTGTTGCGCTTCCGCGCCGCGACCGCGCCGGCGATC
>JANYBA010000005.1 GCA_025360985.1 Gammaproteobacteria bacterium
CGGTCGAACAGCACGCCCTGCTGGCCCGGCACCGCGAACTGCTTGAGCAACTTGCCCGCGACGGTGTCGAAGTGGGGCTGCAAGGCGCCGCCATTGCCACCCACGCGGTCGGCGAGGCGGTGTCCGGCATCTTCAACGGCGACCAGGCCGGGGCCAAGGCGAGCATCGAAGCGCAGGCCGGCAAGGTCAAGGAAACGGCCCGGAGCCTGTGCGACCGCCTGCCAGCCCTTTACGAATCCCAGCAGGCGGTCGCGGCGGCCGTGCCCGAATTCAGGCCGTACGCGAAGATGACCCCGGACGACGCCAAGCACTGCCACGTGGACTGAACCGAAGGACCGGTTGCAACCTTTCGGCCGGCGCCGGCATCAGTTCCAGTGCCAAGCGTCCAGACCAACATTCCGAGGACTCGAACATGCTCAGACTCGCTGCCGCCACCCTTCTGCTACTCCCCGCACTCGCCTCGGCCGAAGAGTGCAAATTCCAGAAACCCCTCTCCGGCTCGCTCGATCTGTCCGGGATCAAGGTCCTGGAAATCAAGCTTGGCCGGCACGACCTCCACTTGAATGGCGTCCCGGGTAATGGCGCCCGGATCAGCGGCCGCAGCTGCGCCAGTTCGCAGGAGCGCCTGGCGACGCTGCAACTGAGCCAGCGCCGCGAGGGCGACCGGTTGGTCGTCACCGCCGAAGACGATTCCCACGGCTGGTCGGTGAACCTGTTCGGCTGGTCCAACTACGCCTACCTCGACGTGCAGCTGGACGTGCCGCAAAACATGGCGGTCGAACTCTCGGTGGGTTCGGGCGACGCCGACGTCACCGGCATCGACCGGCTCGACAGCGAGGTCGGATCGGGCGACCTGCGCGCCCACGGCATCCGCGGAAGTTTCTCCACCAGCGTCGGCTCGGGCGACATCGTCGCCGAAGACATCGGCGAGATCCACGTCGGCTCGGTCGGCTCCGGCGACTTCACCGCCCGCAACGTCCACCGCGACGTCGAGATCGGCAGCATCGGCTCCGGCGACGCCGGCCTGCGCCACGTCGACGGCAACGTCATCGTCGGTTCGATCGGCTCCGGCGACCTGGACATCAACGGCGTCGCCCACGACTTGCGCGTGCGCAGCATCGGCAGTGGCGATATCAGCCACCACGATGTCGCCGGCCGCGTCGACGTTCCCAGCGAAGACTAACCGCCGCCGCCCGATCCGATGCCGCCTTTCGTGAGCGTCTTCGGATCGAGCAGCTTGCGCAATCGCGCCTCACCGATCGTGGTCATTTCCTTCGCCACGTCCAGCACCGCGCGGTTTTCCTTGTAGGCGCGCTTGGCGATCGCCGCCGCTGCTTCGTAGCCGATCACCGGGTTCAATGCGGTCACCAGGATCGGGTTGCGGGCCAGCGCTTCGCCCATCCGGTCGTGGCGCACGCTGAAGCCGGCGATCGCCTTGTCGGCGAGCAGGCGCGCGGCATTGGCCAGCAACTCCAGCGATTGCAGCAGGTCGTGCGCGATCACCGGCAGCATCACATTGAGCTGGAAATTGCCGCTGGCGCCGGCAAAGGTGATCGCGGCGTGGTTGCCGATCACCTGGGCGCACACCATCGCCATCGCTTCCGGGAGCACCGGGTTGACCTTGCCGGGCATGATCGAGCTGCCCGGCTGCAGGGCCGGCAATTCGATTTCGCCCAGGCCCGCGAGCGGCCCCGAATTCATCCAGCGCAGGTCGTTGGCGACCTTGACCAGGGTAACGGCAAGGGCATTGAGCTGGCCGGAAAACTCGACCGCCGCGTCCTGCGCTGCGATCCCTTCGAAAAGATTGGCGGCCTGCACGAACTTGACGCCGGTCATGCCGCGCAAGTTGGCGATCGCGCGCCTGGCGAAGCGTGGATCGGCATTGATGCCGGTGCCGATCGCCGTGCCGCCGAGCGGCAGGCGCTGCAGCCGCTTGGCGCTGTCGTCGAGGCGCTCGATCGCCGACGCCAGCTGCGCCGACCAGCCCGAGAGCTCCTGGGCCAGGGTCAGCGGCATCGCGTCCATCGTGTGGGTCCGGCCGGTCTTGACCGACCGGGACAGCGATTTGCCCTTGCGATCGATCGTGCCCTTCAAGTGCTTGAGCGCCGGCCGAAGCTGTTCGTGCCAGAGCAGGGCCGCCGACACCTGGATGGCGGTCGGAATCACGTCGTTCGAGCTCTGGCAAAGGTTGACGTGGTCGTTCGGATGCACCGGTTTCTTCAGTTGCCGCGACGCCAGCGTCGCGATGACTTCGTTGGCATTCATGTTGCTGGACGTGCCCGAGCCGGTCTGGAAGACATCGATCGGGAAATGGGCATCGTGGTCGCCGCGCGCGACTTCATCGGCGGCCCGGCGGATCTGCAATGCGGCATTCTTCGCCAGCAGTCCCAGGCCGGCATTGGCATCGGCCGCGGCGCCCTTGACCAGGCCGAGGGCGCGGATGAAGGCGCGCGGCATGCGCAGCCCCGAGATCGGGAAATTGTCGACCGCGCGCTGGGTCTGGGCGCCGTACAAGGCATCGGCCGGGACGCGCAATTCGCCCATGCTGTCGTGCTCGATGCGGGTCTTGCCGGCCATGACGGGCTCCGAGTGGTCGTTGCCGCGATGATAGCCCCGCGCGGCGTGTAAAATGACGATGTCCACCGGAGCCCACGATGCCCGACGCCGCCCTGCTCGCCCTGTCCCCCCTCGACGGCCGCTACGCCGGCAAGGCCGAGGCCCTGCGGCCGATCTTCTCGGAATTCGGTCTGATAAAGGCGCGCGTGACCGTGGAGGTCGAGTGGCTGATGGCGCTGGCCGAAGAACCGGGCCTCGCCGAACTGCCGCGCTTCTCTTACCCGGCCTCGCAGCGCCTGCGCGAGGTCGCTTCGGCGTTTTCGCTCGCCGACGCCGCGCGCATCAAGGACATCGAACGCACCACCAACCACGACGTCAAGGCGGTCGAATACTTCATCAAGGAACGGCTCAAGGGCGACGCCGAACTCGGCCCGGCGCTGGAGTTCGTCCACTTCGCCTGCACCTCCGAGGACATCAACAACCTCAGCTACTCGCTGATGCTCAAGCAGGCGCGGGAAACCGTGCTGATCCCCGCCCTGTACGGACTGACTGGCAAGCTCCGGACCCTGGCCAACGACTACGCCGCCCTGCCGATGCTCTCGCGCACCCACGGCCAAACCGCCTCGCCGACCACGGTCGGCAAGGAATTCGCCAACACGCTGGCCCGGCTCGAACGGCAGCGCAAGCAACTGGCCCAGGTCGAGATGCTCGGCAAGATCAACGGCGCGGTCGGCAACTACAACGCCCACGTCGTCGCTTACCCGGAGCTGGACTGGCCGGCGTTCGCGCAGCGTTTCGTCGAATCGCTCGGGCTGGCGTTCAATCCCTACACCACGCAGATCGAGCCCCACGACGGCATCGCCGAACTCTGCGACGCCCAGCGCCGGATCAACACCATCCTGATCGACCTGTGCCGCGACGTCTGGGGCTACATCTCGCTGGGTTACTTCAAGCAGTCCGTGAAGGACGGCGAGGTCGGCTCCTCGACCATGCCGCACAAGGTCAATCCGATCGATTTCGAGAACGCCGAAGGCAATTTCGGCCTGGCCAACGCCCTGCTCGCGCACTTCGCCGAAAAACTGCCGATCAGCCGCTGGCAGCGCGACCTGACCGATTCGACCGTGCTGCGCGCGCTCGGCACCGCCTTCGGCCATACCTTGATCGCGATTGACGCGCTGATGCGTGGCTTGGCCAAGCTCAAGGCCAATCCCGATCGCCTCGCCGCCGACCTCGATGGCGCCTGGGAAGTGCTGGCCGAGCCCGTCCAGACGGTGATGCGCCGCCATGGCCTGGCCAATCCCTACGAACAACTCAAGGCTTTGACCCGTGGCCAGGGGATCACCGAGGCAGCGATGCGCGAATTCATCCGCGGCCTGGCGCTGCCGGCCGATGCCAAGGCGCGACTGCTCGCGCTGACCCCCGCGACTTACACGGGACTGGCCGAGCCGCTCAGCCGCGACGTCTGACCCCGTGATCGAGACCACGTCCACCGCCAAGCACTTTCTCGGCGTGCCGATCTCTCGGTTCCTGCGCGAGTACTGGCAGAAGAAGCCCTTGCTGGTCCGCCAGGCATTCCCGGATTACCGCGCGCCGTTGTCGCCCGAGGACCTGGCCGGGCTCGCCTGCGAGGAAGCCGCGCTGTCTCGCCTGGTCGTGCACGACCGCAAGCGCGACGACTGGACAGTACGCAACGGGCCGTTTGCCGAGAGCGAATTCCCGGGGCTCGGCAAGGCCGACTGGACCTTGCTGGTACAGGACATGGACAAGTGGGACCGGGACGTTCGCGCGCTGCTCGAATGGTTCCGCTTCCTGCCGGCCTGGCGCGTCGACGACATCATGGTCAGCTTCGCCGCGCCCGGCGGCTCGGTCGGCGCCCACGTCGACCAGTACGACGTCTTCCTGCTGCAGGCGCAGGGGCGTCGGCGCTGGCAGATCGACACCAATCCGTCGGCGCCGCGCGGATTCCGCCCGGATGTCGAGTTGAAATTGCTGCAGAAATTCACGCCGTCGCACGAATGGTTGCTTGAGCCGGGCGACATGCTCTACCTGCCGCCGGGCGTGCCGCACCATGGCGAGGCGGTCGATGCCTGCCTGACGTTTTCCATCGGCATGCGCGCGCCGTCGCAGTCGGAATTGCTGGTCGACTTCGCCGAGGAACTCGCGGCCAACCTCCCCGACGAATCCCGTTATGCCGATCCCGACCTGGAAACGCCGGACGATCCCTTCGAAATCGATGCCGCGGCGCTCGCCCGCGTCGACGCCACGCTGGCGGCAATGCAGCAGGTCGATCCAGCGCGCAAGGCCGAATGGTTCGGCCGCTTCATCACCCGCTACCGCAGCGCCGGCGACATTTCCGCCGGGCCGCGGCCGCCTGACCTCGTCGCAGCCGCGAAGTGCCTCGTCGATGGCGGCCACCTGCTCCGGCATCCGTTCGTGCGGGCGGCCTGGGCGCGCAGCGGCAAGCAAGCGCAATTGTTCGTCTGCGGCGAGGCCTACCCGATGGGCGCGAAGTCGGCGCAAATCCTCGCCGCGCTCGATCGTCTGGACCTGGGCAACTACCGGCGCCTGGACGGCAAGGCGCGCCTTGCCCTGGAGACGCTCTTGCGACGCGGCCATTACCAATTGCAACGCCCCGCCAAGGTTCGCCGATGAATTCGCCCCTGAGCGCCGATTTTCGCGTCGAACCGGCCGACTACGAAGCCGACTTCCAGGACCTGCGCAGCATCCGCGAGACCGTATTCGTGGTCGAACAACAGGTGCCGCTCGACCTGGAATGGGATGAACTCGATCCGCGTTGCCACCACGTGATCGCCCGCGACCGCATGCACCGCCCGATCGGCACCGGTCGCCTGACGCCCGAGCACAAGATCGGCCGGATGGCGGTGTTGCGGGAATGGCGCGGCCGCGGTGTCGGCGACGCATTGTTGAGCGCACTGGTCGAACAGGCCCGCGCGCTGGGCTGGCCCGAAGTCAGCCTGCATGCCCAGGTTTCCGCCCAGGGTTTTTACGGGAAGTTCGGCTTCGAGCCCGTCGGCCCGCGTTTCGAGGAGGCCGGCATCCAACACCAGGCCATGCGCCTGGCATTGGCCGGGCGACCGCCCGACGCGCGGCCGGCCGCGGTCGCGCGCGGACCTTCGACGGCGCCGGAATTGTTCCAGGGCCGGGACGAGACGGTGGTGGTGAGCCGCAAACTGGTCGAGGCCGCCCGCCGCGAACTGCTCATCTACACCCGCGACCTGGAGCCGGCGGTCTACGGCCAGGCGCTGCTGGTCGAGGCCCTGAAGCAATTCGCGATCTCCGGTCGCGGCGGCGTCATCCGCATCCTGGTGCAGGACCCGACCCTGGCCGAGCACCAGTCGCACCCCCTGTTGCTGCTGGCCCAGCGCCTGTCCAGCGTTTTCGAATTCCGCACGCCGGTGGACCTCGAGGACCTGCAGTATCCGGCGGTGTTCCTGGTCAACGATCGCGACGGATTCTGCTTCCGCAGCCTCGGCAGCCGCTTCGATGGCGAATGGAGTCCGGCCCAGCCGGCCCGGGCCCGGCAGCTGGCCGAATTCTTCGAACGCACCTGGTCGCGCTGCCGGGCCTGCACCGAGTTTCGTGCTCTCGGGCTATAATTTCCGACTGGCCTTGGCATTAGCGGACGCCGTGGATAGCCCGATCAAGCAGTTCTCCCAATCCTCGCAACTGTCGGGCGGCAATGCCGGCTACGTCGAGGACCTGTACGAGCAGTACCTGGCCAACCCGGACAGCGTGGGCGCCCGTTGGCGCGCCTATTTCGACGATTTCCACGGGCGCGAGGCTGGCGACGTGCCGCATTCGCTGGTCATGGCGCAAGTCCAGCGCGCGGCGGCGCAGGCGAAATTCGCCCCGGCCGCGGTCGACGAGGAAGCCGCGGGCAAACAGACCGTCTTCGGCAAACTGGTCACCGCCTATCGCTCGCGCGGCCACCTCGCGGCCCACCTCGACCCGCTGGCGATGACGCCGCCGCAGCCGGCGCCCGACCTCGATCCCGCTTCGCACGGCTTGACCGATGCCGACCTCGACCGCGAATTCGCCGTCGCCACCCACTTCGGCGGCGAGCGCTACAAGCTGCGCGACCTGCTGGCCAAGCTGCGCGCGACCTACTGCGGTTCGATCGGCGCGGAGTTCATGCACATCACCGATGCCGCCCAACGTCGCTGGATGCAGCAAAAGCTTGAAAGCGCCGCCGGCGCCTACGGCTTCGACCAGGCCGGAAAACTGCGCATCCTCGAGCGCGTGACCGCCGCCGAAGGCCTCGAGCGCTACCTGCACACCAAGTACGTCGGCCAGAAGCGTTTCTCGCTCGAAGGCGGCGATTCGCTGATCCCGCTGATGGACGTGCTGGTCCGCCGCGGCGGCAGTAATGGCGTCAAGGACGTCGTGATCGGCATGGCCCATCGCGGCCGCCTCAATGTGTTGATCAATACCTTGGGCAAGCCGACCGAAAAACTGTTCGCCGAATTCGAGGGAAAGTTCGACCATCCGGACACGCCCGAGCATTCCGGCGACGTGAAATACCACATGGGCTTTTCCGCCGACATCGCCACGCCCGGCGGCCCGGTCCACCTGGCATTGGCCTTCAATCCCTCGCACCTCGAAATCGTCGATCCGGTCGTCGCCGGCAGCGTGCGTGCGCGCCAGATGCGTCGCCAGGACCACGAACGCAAGCAGGTGCTGCCGGTGCTGATCCATGGCGACGCCGCCTTCGCCGGCCAGGGCGTGATCATGGAGTTGTTCCAGATGTCGCAGGCGCGCGGATTCGCGGTCGGCGGCACCGTGCACGTAGTCATCAACAACCAGGTCGGATTCACCACCAGTCGCCCGGACGATGCCCGTTCCACCCTGTACTGCACCGACCCGGCCAAGATCGTCGGCGCGCCGGTGCTGCACGTCAACGGCGACGACCCGGAAGCGGTGGCGTTCTGCGCGCAGATGGCCTTCGACTTTCGCCAGCAATTCGGCCGCGACATCGTCATCGACCTCGTGTGTTACCGCCGGCATGGGCATAACGAAGCCGACGAACCAGCCGCGACCCAACCACTGATGTACCAGAGCATCCGCGCCCGCAAGACCACCCGTGAACTGTACGCGGATGCCTTGATCGCGCAGTCGGTGATCGCGCCGGAGGGAGCGAAGTCGCTCGTCGACGTCTATCGCGACAAACTCGACCAGGGCAAGGTCACCACCGAATTGGCGAACGTCGGCAAGGACGCCTACGGCATCGACTGGACGCCTTGGCTCAAGGGCAAATTATCGGATGCGACCAAGACCGGCCTGCCGCGTTTTTCGCTCGACAGCCTTGCCAAGAAGATCAACACCATCCCTGGCACGCAAACGCTGCATCCGCGCGTGGCCAAGATCTACGAAGACCGCCGCAAGATGATGGCCGGCGAAATGCCGATGGATTGGGGCTTCGCCGAGAACCTCGCCTACGCGACCTTGCTGACCGAGGGCTATCGCCTGCGCCTGGTCGGCCAGGACGCCGGTCGCGGCACCTTCTTCCATCGCCATGCGGTCTTGCACGACCAGGTCACCGGTGAGGCGACCATGCCGCTGCGCCAGCTGGTCAAGGATCCCGAACACGCGGTGATCATCGACTCGCTGCTGTCCGAAGAAGCGGTGATGGCGTACGAGTATGGCTATTCCACCGCCGAACCGATGACGCTCAATATCTGGGAAGGCCAGTTCGGCGATTTCGCCAACGGCGCCCAAGTGGTGATCGACCAGTTCATCAGCTCGGGCGAATCGAAGTGGAGCCGACTCTGTGGCCTGGTGCTGTTCCTGCCGCACGGCTACGAAGGTCAGGGCCCCGAACACAGCTCGGCGCGACTCGAGCGTTTCCTGCAACTGTGCGCGCTCAACAACATCCAGGTCTGCACGCCGACCACGCCCGCGCAGATGTTCCACATGTTGCGCCGGCAGATGCTGCGCGCCACCCGCAAGCCGCTGGTGGTGATGACGCCGAAGTCCATGCTCAGGCACAAGCTGTCGGTGTCGACCATGGAGGAGCTGGCCGACGGCGGCTTCCAGAACCTCATTCCCGATAGCCGCTGCAAGGATCCTGCGAAGGCCACGCGCGTGGTCGTCTGCGCTGGCAAGGTCTACTACGACCTGATCGAAACCGCCGACGCCAAAGGTCTGGAAAACGTCGCCATCGTGCGGATCGAACAACTGTATCCCTTCCCGCGCGCCGAACTCGCCGTCGAACTCAAGCGCTTCGCCAATGCCAAGGAAGTCAGCTGGTGCCAGGAAGAGCCCATGAACCAGGGCGCCTGGTACCAGATCCAGCACCACTTGCGCGTCTGCCTGCAGCCCGGGCAGGTGCTCGACTACACCGGCCGCGCGCGCTCCGCGGCGCCGGCCTGCGGCCACTTGGCGACACACGTGGTCGAACAAGCCGCCCTGATCGCCGACACTCTGGTCAATCCGGCCGACGGCGACCACGTCCTTGAATAACGACCTTCTCGAATAACGACACTCTCCACAGGCCCTCGCCCATGAGCATCGAAGTCAAAGTCCCCGTCCTGCCGGAATCCGTTTCCGACGCCACCATCGCCAGCTGGCACAAGAAGGCCGGCGACAGCGTGCGCCGCGACGAGAACCTGGTCGACCTCGAGACCGACAAGGTCGTGCTGGAAGTGCCCTCGCCGGTCGACGGCGTGATCAAGGAACTGAAGTTCAAGGCCGGCGATACGGTGACAAGTTCGCAGGTGATCGCGATCATCGAGCCAGGAGCAGTCGCAGCAGCGCCCGCGCCGGTTGCTGCGGCTCCTGTAGCTGCCGCGCCTGCTGCGAAGTCGGCCGCGACTCCGGTCGCGAATGAATTCGCTCCTACCAAAGCCGCGCCGGCACCGGCTGCGGCCAATACCGGTTTGCCGCCCGGCGCCGCCTTCTATGCCGCGCAAAACAACGTCAGCCCGGCCGACGTCGACGGCACCGGCCGCAAGGGCGCGGTGACCAAGGAAGACCTCGTCAACTACGTGAAGTCCGGTGGCGGCGCACGCCCGGAGAGTCGCGTGCCGATGACGCGCATCCGCCAGCGGATCGCCGAGCGGATGATGCAGTCGAAGAATTCTATCGCCATGCTCACCTCGTTCAATGAAGTGAACCTGGGCAAGGTCATGGCCATGCGCAAGGAACTCGGCGAGCCGTTCGAGAAGACCCATGGCATCAAGCTCGGCTTCATGAGCTTCTTCGCCAAGGCCGCCGCCAATGCGCTGGCCAAGCACCCGGTGGTCAATTCCTCGGTCGACGGCACCGACGTGATCTACCACGGTTACGCCGACATCTCGATCGCGGTCGCCACCGAAAAGGGCCTGGTCACGCCGGTGCTGCGCAACGTCGAGAACATGAGCTTCGCCGAGGTCGAGGGCGCCATCGCGGGCTACGCCAAGGCCGCGCGCGAAGGCGGCCTGAAGCTCGAGGACCTGCAGGGCGGCACCTTCACCATCACCAATGGCGGCACCTTTGGTTCCTTGATGTCCACCCCCATAGTAAATCCGCCGCAGTCGGCGATCCTGGGCATGCACGCCATCAAGGACCGGCCGATCGCCGAGAACGGCCAAGTCGTGGTCGCGCCGATGATGTACATCGCGCTGTCCTACG
>JANYBA010000038.1 GCA_025360985.1 Gammaproteobacteria bacterium
CGCCGCCAGCAGCAGCGCGGTGCTGCCATCCTTGGCGCTCGAATTGACATGGCCGCCGGCAGCAACCAGCCGCTTTACGATCTCCGCTTCCCCTTGGACAGAGGCGGTGATCACGGGTGTGTAGCCATCGCCTATTCTCACGGCGTTCGGGTCGGCATGGAGCGAAAGCAAGTGCGCCACCATGGCAGCATCGCCCCGCTTGACCGCGCTGATCAGCGGAGTGTTGCCTTCGTTGTCCAGGGTGTCGACGTTGGCGCCTTTGACGGTGAGCGACTTCACGACATCGGCGTGCCCCGCGGCCGCAGCGGTCGCCAATGCCGTCTGGCCGGCTGCGTTCCGCATATTGGGATTTGCCTCGTGCGCGAGCAGCAATTCGACCTGGCGGGTGTTGCCCAGCTTGGCCGCGGCGACCAGGGACGGGCCGCTTTCGCTATCGTGCGCATTGGGATCGATCCCGTGATCCAGCAGACGTTGCAGATCCTGGGTGTCGGCCCGGGCGATATCCTTAGCCATCCTGGTCTTGGCGGCTTTCGAACCGGGCGGGGGCAGCGTCAGCCGGGACCGCTCGATCATGACATGCAGGCCAAAAGTGATCGCGACCAGCGTCAGTGTCGCTGCCGCAAGCCTGTAACTGAATACTGAACCAGCGAGCCGGGGTTCGCGCTCGGAGAGTGGCCCATGCACCGTTCCGCCTGCGACCAGCCAGCGTCGTGCCGGCACCTCGACCAAGCGCCAAAGGACATAGGACGCCAACAGCAGGACTGTGGCGAAAAGGGCGAAGGCGACCACGTTCGACATCGTCGGCAACAGGTCGAGGTTATCCATGCAGTAGCGCAACAATATCTGGTGCAAGAGGAAGATCGAGAAGCTCAATTCGCCCAGCAACACCAACGCTGGCCGGGCCAGCGAGCGCGAGATCCTGCCCCGGCCCAGCGCCATCACGTAGATCAGGATCGCGAACGGAAGCATCGGGCCGCCGCTCGCGCGCATCCATTCCGTGAACGCCGGTCCGGGCCATTTCTTCCATTGCGTGTCTGGCATGTTCGGCAGGTAAACCACGCACAGCACGCACAGAACGACAGCCGCCAGTTCGATTTGCGTCGCCATGGCATTCCATCCGGACACCCTGGCCCTGCCCTTGGACCACAGCTGGTAACGCCACTGCTGGCGACTCCACAACTGGTACGCATAGATGCCAAGCAAGAACTCGAGTAAGCGCGCCGCCGGATTGACGTAAAGCAGCGAGTAGTCGCCGCTGGCCTCGAAAGCGATGTTGGAATAGGAAATGAGCCCGGCCAGCACGACGCCGGCGATCAGCAGCTTCACCAGCCAGTTGCGAGAAATGCGATGGATCAGGAAGGGATACGCCAGGTAGAAAAAAGCCAGCGTGGCAAGGCTCCAGGACGGCGAATCGTAGGAGAGGTAGACATCCCTCTGCGAACTCCAGGCATGCACCAAGGCCAGGTTCGCCACGACGAGCTTGCCGTCCCAGGGGAGCGACAGCAGCCACCATGCCAGCAGGAACGTGGCAAAGTGCGCGGGCCAAATGCGCGCGAATCGCGCCCGATAGAAGGTCAGCACGCCGGATATCGTGTCGAGCTTCGGGTACAGGTGGGCCAGGAGGAAGCCGGACAGCACGAAGAAAAACGAGACGCCCGCGCGCAGGCTTTGCAGCCTTGGGCCGTCGGCAAAGCCGAACAGCCCCCCGGAATGGCAGATGACGATCATGGCGGCGAAGACGAACCGCAGCGACGTCAGCTGGTCGAGTTTGGCTTGAGGTTGAATTGCGGGTGTCGGCATCGGGGTCGATTCAAGTGCCATGGCGACGAGAAGATTTGCCCGGCGCGGCACACAATGCCACAGACGCGGGGGCTGAGCAGCCAACTGCAATGGACGCGGGTATTCTAGCGGAATGCCCGAAGCCACCGGCAATTCCGAACTGCGTTTCCTGCTGCGCCAGCTCTCCGGCCACCGCGCCGCCTTGTTCGGGGGCATCGCCTTGATGGCGACGGCAAGCGCGGTCACGCTGGCCATGCCGTGGTTCGCGGGCCGGGTCGTGCAAGCACTGGTCCAGGGCCAGGTGCCGAGCGGGCTATTGCTCGCCTGGCTGGCGGTGCTGGCCGTCCAGGCGCTGATCGCCTTCGGCAATAGCGTGGTCATGGGCACGACCAGCGCAACGATCGTGGCGGAGCTCGGATCCCGAGTCTACGATCATCTGCAGGCGCTGCCGCTGGGCTGGCACCAGGACCGCAAGCGCGGGGAAATCCTTGCCCTGGCCACCAATGACGTTTGGTGGATCAGCGGCTTCCTGACCGGCACCCTGGCGCCGTTGCTGCCCTTGCTGCTTACGTGCTCGGGGGCATTGATCCTGCTCATGCGCATCCAGCCCTGGATCGGACTGCTGGTCGCCGTCGCCGTGCCATTGCTGGTCCTGGGACTGAAGATCGCCACGCGCCAGCTTCGACCGCTGGCAAATGCCAACCTGCGCGAACAGGGCATCAAGTTCGGCATCATCGAACAAAACCTGGCCAGCTTGCCGCTCATCAAGGCGTTCACGCACGAGGCGCAGGAATCACGGCGATTTGCCGCCCAGAGCCGAACCGTCCGCGACCTGGAAGTCCGCGAGCTCCGGATTTCCTCGGGGCTCGAACCGGTCGTGCGCTTGCTCGGCTCCGCCGCTGTACTTGCCCTGCTCTGGATCGGCAGCCATTGGATCGCCGCCGGCGCGATCACGACCGCCGACCTGGTGAGCATGTTGTTGTACGGACTGTTGCTGACGCAGCCGGTCAGCCAGCTCGCCGGCGTTTATGGCCAATCGCAGGCGGCCCGGGGCGCGGCCCTGCGCCTGATGACCTTGCTCAACGAGAATCCGGAGTTCGACGCCGGCAACGAAAGCCTGGAGACGGTCAAAGGTGAGATCCATTTCGAGTCCGTCGCCTTCGGCTATCCGGGACGAAGCGAGTTGTTTTTGTCGTTGGACCTGGCGATCCGCGCCGGCGAGACCGTCGCCATCACCGGCATCAATGGCGCCGGCAAGAGCACGCTTGCCCACCTGCTCACGCGATTCGTTGAGCCGGATCGAGGCCAGATAACGCTCGACGGCGTCGAACTGCGCCGATTGTCCTTGCGCTTCCTGCGCTCGCAGGTCGGGCTGGTCAGCCAGCACGTGCTCCTGTTCAACGCATCGGTCGCGCACAACATCGGCTATGGCCAGTTCGGCGCCAGCCGCGAACAGATCGAAAACGCGGCCCGGGCCGCCCACGCGCACGAATTCATCGCCCGGCTGCCGCAGGGCTACGACACGATGGTGGGCGATGAGGGCGTGCGCCTGTCGGGCGGGCAGAAACAGCGGATCGCGCTGGCGCGGGCCCTTCTGAAGGATCCGCCAATCCTGATCCTGGACGAAGCGACCGCGATGTTCGACCCGGAGGGGGAACGCGGGTTCATCGCCGAATGCCATGACCTGCTGCATTCGCGGACGGTACTGCTGATCACCCATCGGCCGGCGAGCCTTGCGCTCGCGGATCGGGTGCTCAAGCTGGAAGGCGGAAAACTGACCCCGGCCGACTAGCCGCTTCGTTGGACACCGGCCGACCTCATGCTCCCCGCGCGGACTCCGGCGGCCGTCGCAACCATTGGTCCAGTTTCGACAGGTTTTTCCCCACCAGCGTACCGATCCCGCCCAATTTCCGGCGCCTGATCACCCGATAGTCCTCCGCCGACTTGCGCAGGATATTGGCCAGCGATCGATTGCTTACGCCGCCGTTGCGCATCCTGACCAGGACCTCGGGCAAATACACGGCATGGCCTTGCAGGCCCTGCAAGATGCCGGACATGGCGTCGTAGTCGGCGGCGATGCGCAAGCGTGTGTCGAACGGGCCGAGTCGGGCGTATGAGGAACGACGGGCGAAGAACGCGGGATGCGGCGGCATCCAGCCCCAGGCAAGTCGCGCGGGTGAATACTCGCCGGACCGCCAATAGCGGGTTACCCGCCGCGGATCCGTCGCCGAGACGTACACCAGGTCGCCGTAGCAGGCTTCGACCCGGGGATCGGCAAACGCCTTCGCTACCCGTTCCAGCACGCGTTCGTCATTGTAGACGTCGTCGGAGTGCAGGAAGCCAACGACTTCGCCATTGCAGCGCGCGATTCCCTTGTTGAGCGCATCGTAGATACCACCATCCGGCTCGCTCAGGAATGTGTCGATGCGTCCCCGCCGGCGCTCGATCGCCGCGATCGTGCCGTCGCGGCTGGCGCCGTCGATCACCACGTGCTGCACGTCGTCATGGGTTTGCGTCGCGACCGAATCCAGGCAATCGCCGATGGTCCGTTCGCAGCAATAGGTGGCGGTGACGACGGAAATCCTCATCGCGGCGCGCGCCGGAGTTCCGCCAGGTTCGTGTCGATGAAGAACTGGTAGGTCGCGAGCATGCGCGCATAAAGAAAACCCGGCCAGCCGTCGAGGCATCCCAGGCGCAG
>JANYBA010000045.1 GCA_025360985.1 Gammaproteobacteria bacterium
CCCGGCGCATGTCCAGGCGTTCCTCGATGCGCAGCAGGCGGCGGTTGACCAGGGTCGCGAGCGAATCCGCCGACGCGCCTTCGGCCGCCAGCGCCTTGATCACGCGCTCCTCGGCCAGGCTTTCGCGGTAGCCGGACTCGGTCAGCAGTTCGTCTTCGATCACCCGGCGCACCCCGGCCGGCTGGTCGGCGAGGGTGCGTTCGTAGAATTCCGACAAAATGGTGTCGCGCGATCCGGCGAGCAGGTCGGCGGAAATCTCGGCGCGGCCCTGCGACTGGCGCACGGTATTGAGTTCGCGGCAGACCAGGCTCAACAGCGACGGCTCGATCTCGGCATTGCCCAGTTCGGAACCGCCGGCGACGAAACGCACGATCGACTCCGCCACTTCCTGCGACACCAGCTTGCCACCGGGCTTGACCACCGCGCTCAGCGCCTGCGCGCCGGTCATGCGCGCCAGGCGCATGCGGTTCTGGGTGATCGAGGGCATGATCGACTTCACGCCTTCCAGGTGTGCCAGGTAATCCTCGCGCAGGGCGATCAGCACGCGGTAATCGGCGCGCGCGAAATCGAAATCCTCGGCGGCGTTGTCGTCCTGTTCGATCCGCGTTTCCAGCGCTGCCGGCGGCCGGTTCTCGACCAGGTCGGCGAGCTGCTCGAGAAACTCGCGCGCCCGGAGCTTTCCGGCGTCGTCGGCTTGCGCCAGGGTGAACACCTCTTCGAATTGATCGAAGATCAACAACGGCATCAGCACGCGGCCGTCGCTGCCCTTGAGCAGGTCGCCACGGTGGTGCAGGAACTCCCACAGCGACTCGCCTTCGATCGCGCTACCGGGTCGCGTCCAGACGCCCGCCGATGCTGCGGACTTCATGATCGCCTGTTTGATCTGTTCGGCGGGGGTGGGTGAATTCGGCGCGTAGACGATGCGCACGTAAATCGGGCAATACCCTTCTGCACGCAGCCGCGGCACGATGCCGGCGCGCAACAGCGAGGTCTTGCCCAGGCCGGACTGGCCGAACAGCACGGTCAGCAGCTTGCGCTGCACGCGCCGGCACAGTTCGGCGGTTTCCTCGTCGCGACCGTGGAAATAGGCGCGGGTTTCCTCCGAGTACGAAAACAGGCCCAGCCAGGGATGCTCAGGATCGATGGTCACTTCGTTGACGCTACTGGCCGGCGAACTCATGCGCGCCTCCCGGCCAGGTCCTGCAGCCGGCGCAGGAACTCCGGCGGTGGTTCGCCGTCGGGCATACGCACGATGTGCAGGGCCTTGAACTGTTCGGGCACCAGCGCCTGCGCTTCCGGGGTGTCGTCGATGCACACCGGCAGGATGAACACGCCGCCGTCGGCGATGTTGCGGGCGCGATCGACCGCATAACTCCATTCGCGCCGGAAATAAGCTTCGTGCCGGCGCTGGGTGGTGGCGGAAATGACCGGCACGAAGAAACTGCAGCGATTGATGTTCGCGCGGATTTTCCGGTCGTAGTCGTCGCCGCCCTCGAGCCGGTCGAGGTCGAACCACGTGGTCAGGCCGGCGGCATCGAGCGATGCTTTCAGGCGCTGCACGGCTGGCAGGTCTTCGCGCGCATAGCTGATGAAGATGGCGTTCTCGGGCATCTCGCGCGCCGGCGGCAGGAAGCGCTGCGGAGCGTGGCCGTTGCCGTTGGCCACAGCCTGCGGGCGCTGGCGCTTGCTCCAGCGCGCGTGCAGTTCGGCGACGAAAGCCTCGGCGCCGCCGTAGACGCGGGTGCGCACGCTGACCTGCTGCAGAAAGGCGACCAGGCGGCCGTCCTGCATGGTGTGGTCGTCGGCGAAGACTTCGGTGAAATCGCGCGGATCGGACAGGCGCTTGCGCTTGGCCATGCGCAGGAACAGCCGCGCCAGCCAGTTGGAGAAATCGCTGCCGATCAGCAAGAGATGATTGTGCTCGAGTTCGTGGAAAAGTTTCTCCGGCGTCAGGTGCTCGGACTGCAGGGCGCAGATGAACTCGAGCATGTCCTCGTCGGACAGCACGTAGGTCGGCGAGGCCGACAACCGGCCGAGCAGGTGGTAGACCACCGTGCGCTGCAGCTGGCTGCGTTCGCTCGGCAAGTCGGCGACCCGGTTCGGTGCGTAGGCAATCACCTCGGCCGAGGCGGCGCCGCCGTGGCGCTCGAGGTTGATGGCGTTTTCCAGCAGCGGATCGAAGGTGGTGGTGACGAACAGGTCGAAGTCGGTGATCTGGGCCAGCTGGCGCAGCGCCAGCGGCGGCGCGAACTCGACCTCGCGCATGATCGAGCGCAGGCGCGTATAGGCTTCCTCGCGCCGGCCGCGCTGGCCGAGGTAGCAGCACATGACGTCGTTCAAGGTCAGCGGCTGCGGCAGGCCGACGATGTCGACCGAAAGTTTCGCCGCCAGCTTTTCCGCCAGCCATTCGTACAGGGGGCGCACGCCGGCGTCGGTCTGCACGCGCAACAGGTCCGGCCCGATGATCGGGATGACCCGGCGTTCCTCGATGTAGTTGAGCAGGTCGTCCCAGGCGTCTTCGTCGAATTCCTGCAGCGGCGCGTTGTTGGCCGGGGCCAAGTTCATCGATTGCATGCTCGAAACACCTCGTCGCGCCAGCCCGCGGGAATCTTCAGTGTACGGCGTCCATACCCGGGCGTGTGCTTGTCGCAGCGCAACAAACCCCTGCGCCTAGGCCTTGGTCTTGCTGCGCGCCTGGACGATGATCTCGGCGATCGCGGCGTCGCCCTGCTGGATCAGTTCGATCGGCGTGAACTCGAAGCCCGAGAGCACCATGGCCTCACCGACGCACCATTCGCGGTGGGTGTCGGTGAACTTGCGCGTGCCAGCGGCGACCGCCTTGAGCATGGTGTCGTTCGGCGCCGGGCCGCCGTCCTCGGGTTCGGGCGGCGGCGCCGCCTTGCGCTCGCCGGTGGTGCGCGGCGATTTCGGCGCCGCCTTGGCGGCCTTGGCGGCCTTGAGCCATTCGATGCGGGCCAGGGCGACGGCGACCCGGTCCTTGCCGTCGCTCAGTTCGGGCACGGCCATGGCCAGCGCGCCGAGCAGGGCGTCGCGTTCGGATTCAAGCGCCTTGAAGGTCTTGTCCTGCTTCAGCTGCTTGGACTGGAGGTCGGTGATGGTCTTGCCGAGCTCGTGGATCTCGGTGGCCGGGTCGACCATGGCCTTGGTCTCCAGGCGCAGCATCACCTTTTTGCTCAGGGCATCGAACAGGGCCGGGTCGGAGAATTTCAGGTCGCGGGTGACCGTCTGCCAGGCCAGGGCGACCTGGTTGGGCGGCGGTTGCTTGCCGGCGGCCGGCGCGGCCGACGCGTCGGTGGCGGGCGCGGCCTTGGCATTGCCGAGCTGCTGCATGGCCGCGTCGATCCGCTCGCACAGTTCGGTCTTGTGGAAATCGCGCACGAGCTTGCGCAGCTCGATGCGGCAGTCGATCAGCAGGTTGCGCAGCTCTTTCATCGCGGGGGGTCTGGACTGTCCAGCGACAGCATAGGCCGATCCGGCCGCAGACGCCAAGACGCGCGGCGGCGGCTCTGGACAAGAGCGTCAGGGCGAGAGCAGGAAATACAGCAGGTTGTTCTCGAAATACGGGTTGGCGGTGAGCAGGATGTGCTTCTCGCACAGGAAGAAGCTCTGCGCGATCGGGAAGAAATGGAAGTCCTGGGTCGGCTGCCCGGGCGCCATCGGCTCGCGCGCAACCTGCGAGGCGCGGGTGACCAGGCCGTCGCCGGGCTCGAGCATCAGGCGATCGTAGTCCGGGCCACCGACCACCTTGGGCTCGCCTTTCTTGTGCTCGTGCACGTCGCCGGGCTTGAACACCAGGGTCGATCCGGTCGCGTCTTCGCGCAGCACGGCCCGGCCCGGGGTGAGTTCGCAGTCGCCGCCGAACACCGCGATCTGCACGCCGGTTGGCGGCGCCGGCGCGGTCAGCGCCAAGGCATATTTCCTGGCTCGTTGCAGGTTGGCCACGAAGGTCGCCTGCAGCGATTTCAGCGCCGCCTCGCCCTCGGCGGGCGCGGCCATCGCCGCGCGCACGCGCGCTTCGACCTCGGGCGAGTACACGCCCCAATGGCGATCGCGCCAAACGGCGTCGTCGTAGATGTCGAGCGCCACCGGTTTGCCGTCCACGCCGATGATCGACGCCACGCGCGGATGCGGCAGCGCCTCGTAGGGCGTGGCGAAGGTCGCCATCACTTCCACCGGCAGGGTCCGCAGGCCCACGCGCATGCCTTGCAGCAGGCGCTCCAGGCTGCTGACCGAGCCCAGCACCGGCGTGCCCAGCAGCACCAGCCGGCGCACGCGCTGGCCGCCTTCGTTCCAGGGCGTGAAGCTGCCCTGGCCGAGCACGTCGGTCGGGCCATAGCGCAGGTAATAGCTGGCGATCGTGCCGCCGTTGCTGTGGGCGATGATGTCGACCTTCTGCGCCGGGTTGTGGTAATCGCGGCGGATCTGCTCGATCAGCGCGTGCAGCTTGCGCACCGCCTCGATGTTGTCCTTGCGCCAGTCGTAGAGCAGCACGTAGTAGCGGCGGCGATCCTCGGGACCGTGCACCGGCTCGCCGGGCACGCCGCGCTGAAAGCGGGCGACGGTCTCCAGGCTGTTGACCAGGGCGCCGTAGAAATCCACGCCGGCGACGTCGTAGATCAGCGCGCCCGGCACCAGGCCTTCGCCTTCGCGGTCTTCGCTGCTCATGCGCGCGAGGTCGGCGTAAGTGCTGAAGGCGATCGTGCCCAGGGAGCCGGGCCAGAATTCCTTGCCGGTCTTGGCGTCGACCAGGGTCGAGCCGGCCAGGCCGTGGATGACGATCACCGGCGGCTGGTCCGGTTGCTGGACCTCGTTCTCGTACAGGCGCGCCAGGTCCGGGCGCGGCTCGCCGATGCTGCTGCAGGCGGTCAAGGCGAGCAGGAAGAACAATTGCAGCAAGCGGCGCAAGGACATCGGGGGCTCCGGAAAGGCAGCGTATGGTCGGCGCTGCCCTGGTTTCCATCAAGTGGTTCATCAAGCGGCTGGCGCACACAGGCGTGTCGCGCCGGCGGCGATGGCGTATCGTCGCGACCAACAAGTGAACGGCAAAGGAATCGATCGTGGGCGTGTTGTGGTTCGATGGCCTGCTCACCCGGCTCGACGACGCCGGCGTGTATTTCCTGCCCGAGCCCGACCTCGACGAGCTGCTCGAGGCCGCCGCCATCAACCGTTTTCCCTTGCTGCGGGTCAATCTTGCCGGTTGCCGCGATGCGGAGGACTTGCGCCTTCGCCTGGGCTTCGCTGGCGGCCACGCCGAGGCCCATGGCCTGGTGCTGTTGCTCGAACACAGCGATCAGCTGCGCGCGGCGGCGCCGGCCGATTTCAAATCGGCGATGGAAACCCTGCAGGCGGCGAGCCGCGAGTGGGCGGGGCGGGGGAAACCCTTGTGGACGTTCATCGCCATGGCCGAAGACGAGTTCGACGCGCTGGCCTGATGCGACAATGACCGCCCACGCCGCCGCCACTTCTGCCAAACCATGCCCACTCCCACGCCCCTGAACGATGCCCAGCTCGAACGCCTCGGCGAATTGCTCGACCTGCGCGCCGTGCCCTTCGCCGGTTTCAACCTCGAGGCGCTCGACGGTTTCCTGTCGGCGCTGGCGGTGAGCCCCGAGCCGGTCGAGCCGGACGAATGGCAGCCGCTGGTCTGGGGCGGCAAATTGCCGCGCTGGGAAAACCTGGCCGAATCGGCGGAAGTGCAGGGCCTGGTGATGGCGCACTGGGCGACCTGCCAGACGCGCGCGCGGCTAGGCGATGACGGCGCCGACGATTACTCCCCGTTGCTCTGGTTGCCGGAAGATCCGCTGGCCGAACAACCCGACGCGCTCGACGTCGGCCACGACTGGGCGCACGGTTTTTTCCGCGCGGTCGAACTTCGCGAAGAAGGCTGGCAAGCCTGGGTCGATGCCGAGGACTGGATCGACGAGATCTTCGGCCTCATCCAGGAACTCGCCACCGGCATTGTCGAGGCCGAACCCGGCGAACCGGACGAACCGCTGAGTTACAAGGAGCGCCTGGAAATCGTCGCCAGCCTGCCAGGCATGCTCGCCGACCTGCACGAGCACCGCGCCGGGCACACCCGCGCGAGTTAGTGGGAGAACAACACCGGCGTGGTCGCACCGGCGGAAACGTCGCGGGTGCAGCCGCCGAGCACCCACTCGCGCAAGCGGGCATGGCCGTAGCCGCCCATCACCAGCCAGTCGGTGCCGCTCTCGCGCACCTGCGCCAAGAGGCAGGCGCCGGTGCTCTTGCCGGCGCGCGGCAGGGCAATCACGTGGGCATCGAAACCGTGCCGGGCCAGGTGCTGGGCGATGTCGGCGCCGGGCTGCTCGCCATGGCGGCCTTCGCTGACCACCGGATCGACCATCACCACGTCCACGCGCGCGCCGCGGGCGAACAGCGGCAGCGCGTCGTGCAAGGCGCGGCTGGATTCCGGCGTCGGCTTCCAGGCCACGGCCACGTGGCGCGGCGCGGCCTGGAATTTCGCGCCCTGCGGCACCAGCAGCACGGGGCGCCCGGAGTTCAGCAACAGTGCCTTGAAGTTCAGCGGAAAACGCGGCCGGCCGTCGTCGCCGTCCGATCGTCCAAGCACCGACAGGTCGGCGTGGCGGGCGTGCAGGGCGGCGGTCTCCTCGCTCCAGAGCAGCAAGGCATCGGCGACGCGCACTTCCGAGGAAATCGCCTCGCGCGCCAGCCGCGCCCGCGCGCTGGCCGCCAGCGCCGCCGCTTCGGCGTGGGCGTTGTCGCGCAGCGTCTGGTCGACGTCGGCCGGGACCATGCCCCAGTCGGTGATCATCGGCATGGGGTTTTCCATCGTCACCAGCGCCGCCAGGTGCGCGCCATGCGCGCTGGCCAGGGCGATCGCGGCTTCCATCGCCGCGCCATCGCCGGGGCTGTTGAGCAGGGGAACGAAAATATCCTTGAGCGTGGCCATGGCGGTCTCTGGGTGCGGCGCCCGCGCGGCGCCCGGATTCAGGCTACTCCCCTGCCTGCGCCGTTGATTGACCTGCGTCAACGGGCCGGCTTCTGGCACCATGGGCGCTCCCGTCCGGAGCCCGCCATGCGCACCTTCCGTTTCGCCTTGCTCGCCGCGCTCTCGTTCTCGGCTGTCGCCTGTTCGCACGAACCGGCTGCTTTTGCCGGAACCCCGGCCCTGCCGCCGCCGGCGATGGATGCGCCACCGGCCGAATCGCCAGCGGACGCGCCGACCACGCCCCTGCCGGTGGACCCGCCAATGCGCCACGGACCGATCATCCTCACGGTCGGGCAGTCGGCGCAGATCGGCCCGGGCGCGTCGCTGCATTTCGAGGCGCTGGCCAACGACAGCCGCTGCAAGCCGAACGTGCAATGCATCTGGGCCGGCGAAGTGACGCTGAGCTTCGAGCTTGAAGACGCCCGCGGCGGCGCCGGTTTTGAACTCATCTCGACCACCAAGCCCAAGGCCATCGCCGGCGGCCGCGAATTCCAGCTCACGGCCTACGGCGCCTGCCCGAGCGGAACGCCCGGCGAATGCGCCACCGTCGAAGTCGCGCCAGCGCCCTGATCCCACCCCACATCCCGACCCCGCTACAGGAACGAACCATGCGCCAACTACCCATTTCCGCTTTCGCTGCACTCGCGTTGTTGTTGGCTGCTTGCCAGAGCACGACGAATTCCGTGCGCGTCGAGATCGTCCCGGCGTCGCCCGCGCAAGCCGCGCCGGCCGCGCCCGCTGCGCCGGAAGTCGCGGTGGAGACGCCGACCCGGCTCTTGCCGGCCTACGACGAGGGCGGTCCTGCGCCCGCCACGCCGGTGGTGGCAGCGGAAGCCGCTGCGCCCACCGCGCCGATGGTGGCCGAGCCAGCGCCTGCGCCCGCCGCGCCCATGGTTGCTGAGGAAGCTGCCGCGCCCGCTGCGCCGATGGCAGAGCAAGCGCCAGCGCCCGCTGCGCCGGTGGTCGCAGAGCAAGCGCCTGTGCCGGCCGCGCCCGTCGCGCCCGTCGTGCCCGTCGTCGCGGCGCCCACGCCCAAGCGCCCCCTGCCGGTGGAAGCGCCGGTACGGAACGGCCCGATCATCCTGGCGGCCGGGCAGTCGGCCCAGCTCGGCAAGGGCGACGCGCTGCGATTCGATTCGCTGGAAAGCGACAGCCGTTGCCAACCCGGCGTGCCCTGCACCTGGGCCGGCGAAGTGACGCTGTTCTTCATCCTGCAAGGCGAGAGCAGCACCGCCGGATTCGAACTCAGCTCGAGCACCAAAGCCAAGGCCACCGCCAACGGCCGCGGCTTCCAGCTGATGGCCTACGGCGCCTGCCCCGATGGCGGTGCCGGCGAATGCGCCACCGTCAACGTGGCGCCGACCCCCTGATCACACCCGAATCCGAACACGCCACAGGAATCCCCCATGACGCTACCGACCTCCGCCGACATGACGCTGCGCGATTACTTCGCCGGCCAGATCGCCGCCGCCTTCATCATCGCGCCCAAGCAACCGGGCGTGCTCCGGCTCGAAGGCGCCAACCTCGCCAAGATGGCCTACGAAACCGCCGACCTGCTGATCGCGGAACGCGGCAAGTAAGGCCGGCGCCTACCGCACCGCCCGCACGTACACCGTCTTGCTCGAGCCGCCGGGCGCGGCGCGTTCCTCGACCGCGAACTGGGTCGGGTTGTGCTTGAACAGGTCGCTCAGCTTCTTGTGGCCGTACAGGCGCGGGTCGAAGTCGGGGCGGATCTTGTTGAGGTAGTTGCCGACGCGGGCTTCAATGTCGCTGGAGCAGCGGGTCTGTGCGCGGGCGTCTTCTTCGCCGGTGGCGCGGCCGGCGCCGGCGCTTCGGCGCGCAGCACTTCGGTGTAGATGAATTTGTCGCAGGCCTGCACGAAGGCGTCCGGCGTCTTGCGCTCACCGAAGCCGTACACGGTCAGGCCTTCCTCGCGCAGGCGCTGGGCCAGGCGGGTGAAGTCGCTGTCGCTGGACACCAGGGCGAAGCCGTCGAAGCGACCCGTGTACATCAGGTCCATGGCATCAATAATGAGCGAGGCGTCGGTGGCGTTCTTGCCGCTGGTGTAGGCGAACTGCTGCACCGGGCTGATCGAATGCTTGAGCAGGGCCTTCTTCCACTGCGACTGCTGGGTCGAGGTGAAATCGCCGTAGATGCGCTTGACGCTGGCGACGCCGAACTTCGCCACTTCCGCGAGCAGGCCCTCGATCACCGAGGGCTGGGCGTTGTCGGCGTCGATCAGCACCGCCAGGCGGGTGTCGTCGGAAGTGGTCGCGGGTCGGGTTTTCATCGGAGTATCGTACGCCGGCATGAACTTCCTCGCCCCCGTCCTCCTGCTCCTGGGCCTGGCCGCGGCCCAGCCCGAAACGCCCGATTTTGTTTCGGAGCATCCGCATGCGCGGGTCGACGACTGGTCGAAGCGCCGGGCCGAGATCGATGCCGCCCTCGCCGATCCCGCCCCGTTGAAGGCGGTGCGGGTGCTGTTCGTCGGCGATTCGATCACCGAACTCTGGCTGCTCGGCGCCGACCCCTGGGTGCCGGGTCGCAAGTACGGCCAGGCGATCTGGAACGAGTCGTTCGCCCGGCCCGGGCCGAACCATGCGCTCAACCTCGGCGTGTCCAACGATCGCACCGAACACGTGCTGCAGCGGATCCTGCCCCAGGCGCAAGGCGGCTTGGGCGAACTCGATGCGCCGCAGCTGGACCCGGACGTGATCGTGCTGATGATCGGCATCAACAACGCACGGGGGGCGAGCAAGCTGGACGCTGAAATGACGTTCGCGGGCATCCGCGCGGTGGTCGAGGCGCTGCACGAACGCCGGCCGCGGGCGCGCATCGTCCTGCAATCGCTGCTGCCGGTCGCCGACGAGAACAGGAACAAGGTGGTGTACACGGTGAACCAAAGCCTGCAGGCCCTGGTGAAAGAGCCGGCCTACGCCAGTTACACGCACTTCCTCGACCTGTATCCGGCGTTCCTCGACAAGGACGCCAAGCAAGACCACAAGCTCTTCAACGACGCCCTGCATCCGGACGAGGCCGGCTACCGCCGGTGGCGGGATCGGCTGGTGGGGTTTTTGAAGTCGGTGAGGGGCGCGTCGCGTGCGCATTAATTCCCGGCGCCGCCTATGGCTATGCGTCGAGCGAACGAACCCCCAAGGTTTCCAGGTAACCGAAAGTTGGATTGTAGAAGCTGGGGTCGCGAGTCGGATCATGCGCATCCCCAGGAGGAACAAAGATCACCATCCCCTGGCGGGCTCGAGTGAGCAGTACGCGATATGCATTCCGCAGATATCTTTGCCGAGCCTTGAGGTTGACATTCGACCATTTGCGCCCGGCAAAAGAGTGACAATTCCAATCTGATCCCGTGTACCTAAGGTCGGCATCCCAATTCACGCACACCCAATCCAATTCAAGGCCTTGTACCTGGAACTCCGTTGCCGCGTCCTCAAGGTAATAGCTCGATCGGACATCGCCGGCATCATTAAGGAACCAGTGGATAGGGTCGATTGGAACCCTCACATCGACTGCGTGCGGCTTAAGCCGCAGCGCCCCCGACGTAGCAACGAGTCCGTACCGCTCGGTACCACGCGCGTTACGTCGAATCCATGCTTTGGCCTTGCCAAGGTCTCGAGTCATCACTACCGGGTAGCGATCTGAAATCGCGGCCAGTGATTGACGTGCCGATTGCGTTTCGCAATCCAGAACACTCTTCACGAACGAGGATACGTTTTCGGCGCGAAAAGACCGCATGGACACCGAAAGATGTAGCCGATCTTCCGGAAAGAAATTTCCCCGTGCCCGGACTCTTCCGATCGCATCGCCGGCCGAGAACTCCGAATCGGAGAGATGAGGCGACACGTAAACATGCCAATTCAAGAACTGGCGGCATAACGCATCCAGCCACTCTGAGATTCCCCCTTCACCTCGATTGATCTCTTGGCCGCCTCCAACTAGGCAGATGATGACCGCCCAGTCATGACGGTCCATGTATGAAATCAGCAGTTCAGGCTCAGATTGGTCAAACCCGGGCCTGCCCTTCTTGCGCTTCATGAAGTCGGAGGTCATTGCCCGATCCCAAGCGCGCTGTGCTTCGTCGAAAATGACCACATGGTCACTGGGTGGGCCCGAGTCAGAGAGGCCGGCATCCCTGAAGTGATGAATATTCTGGATGAAAGCTTTGACCTTTTGCTTTGATTCACCCTTTCTGGCTTGCTTGAATGCCTGCTTTTGCCTCGCCCACTCGTCACGAGTCAACGCCTCAGTGAGTACCGAAACAAGCGGTCCGTTGCCGGAGAGAAACACGGCATGCGTCGCGCTGTTGGCATCGAAGCGAGTGGTGGCTGTGTTCAAGCCGATGAGTGTCTTGCCGGCTCCAGGAACTCCGGTCACGAAAGCGATTATCTTCGACTTCTCTGCCTGAGCTCGCTCTATCAAAGCCTCGATTGTTATGGCCGTGATGGCGAGATTTTTCGCCCCAGCATCATTTCTTGCCAAGTCGACCACCGAATGGCTCGAATAAAGAGACCGGGCGGCTTCGATGATGGTTGGAGTCGGCCTATACGGCGAGACCGACCACTGCTCAGAATCAATTACATCGGAGACCCACCTAGACTGAACTTCGCGGATTGTTGAACCCAGTGTCTCGGCGCTGCACTTGAGTGGAGCAAAAACGTAGTCTGCGTGCGGCTCCGCGAAAATGCCGCTGGTCGAAACGGCTCGTGTGGAAACGAGGATTGGGCAAATGAATGCGTTGTGACTGGCCTTGTGAAAGTTCTTCAGATCAAGGGCGTAGTCCCATGCCTGCTCCAGGTCTGCTCTCGAGAACACATCGTTGCCAACCTTGAACTCGATTACAAATATGGTTGCGCCGATAATGACGACGGCATCTATCCGGCTGCCTATTCGAGGTACTTTGAATTCGAGGAAGAGCCTTCCAGACAAATCGGACAATGATTGCTTCAAGATATGGATTTGCTGGCGCCAAGCGTCTCTCTGCTCTTCGGTGATCGCGAATTCACTCGCATCGGCGAGTGCACCAACAATAGAGTGCGGCGCCGAGATCAGGAACTCAGAAATACTGTCGGTGTAGTAAGCGCCAAGTGGCATGAGTCCACCGCGATGAGCATTCGCTACCCAGGATACGCGAACTAAA
>JANYBA010000088.1 GCA_025360985.1 Gammaproteobacteria bacterium
ATCACCGGCAGTGCGGTCGCAGTGTTCGCAGCGATGTTCAACGTCGACCTGCTCGCCGATATCTCGAACGCCGGCACTCTGTTCGCCTTCTTCATGGTGGCGCTGGGCGTGATGATCCTGCGCAAGGTCGAGCCGAACCGCGCCCGTCCCTTCCGCACGCCGATGGTCTGGGCGGTCGGTCCGCTGGCGATGGCCGGATGCCTGCTGTTGTTCTTCAGCCTCGGCTGGAACCCGACGATCAGGTTCTTCTGCTACTGGGCGGTCGGCGGACTCGTGGTTTACTTCCTGTTCGCACGCCGCAACAGCGCGCTCGCGCCTGGCCACAAGGAACTCGATGCGGACAAGCTCGAAGCCGCGCCGCCGTTCCATGAAGGTCCCGACCCGGGCCCGTAAGCCACCAAGCACTACGAAACGGCGCGGACTATTCCGCGCCGTTTTCGTTTTCGGGTTCCGGATCCACGTCCGGAAATTCCAGGGCACCGCCCAGAAGGCGCCGGCTGTCGTCGTCGCTGGCGGCCTCGACGTCGCGCAGCTTGCGGGCGATGGCGCGCGTCCGCACGAAGCCCTTGTCGATGGACCCGCTGACGGTATCGAGCTGTTTCTTGGTCCGCTCCAGCAGGAGCGAGAAATTGCTGAACTCGTTCTTGACCGCGCCGAGCACCTGCCAGACTTCGCTGGAGCGCTTTTCGATCGCCAGGGTTCGAAAGCCCATGCGCAGGGAATTGAGGATCGCCGACAACGTGGTCGGGCCGGCGATGACCACGCGGTGATCGCGTTGCAGCGCCTCGACCAGCCCGGGGCGGCGCAATACTTCCGCGTACAGGCCTTCGGTCGGAAGGAAAAGGATGGCGAAATCGGTGGTATGCGGCGGTTCGACGTACTTGCCGGCGATGCTCTTGGCTTCCTCGCGGATGCGCCGCTCGAGCGCAGATCCTGCCGTCGTCGCGGCCTCGCCATCGGCCCGTTCCTGGGCATCGAGCAGGCGTTCGTAGTCCTCGCGCGGGAATTTCGCGTCGATCGGCAGCCAAAGCGGCGAGTCGTTCGGATCGAGGCTGCCGGGCAGCCGGATGGCGAATTCGACGCGCTCGGCGGAGCCCGGGCGCGTGGCGACGTTGGCCTGGTACTGGTCGGTCGTCAGCAGTTGTTCGAGGATCGCCCCGAGCTGGACTTCGCCGAAGATGCCGCGCGTCTTGACGTTGCCGAGTACGCGCTTGAGGTCGCCGACGCCGGTCGCCAGCGAACGCATTTCGCCCAGCCCCTTGTGCACCTCTTCGAGCCGCTCCGACACCTGCTTGAACGATTCGCCCAGGCGCGTTTCCAGCGTGGCCTGGAGCTTTTCGTCCACGGTCTGGCGCATCTGCTCGAGCTTGGCGGCGTTGTCGGCCTGGATGTCCTTGAGTCTGCCGTCCAGCGTCAAGCGGACATCGCCGAGCCGCCGTTCGGTGGTATCGCTGAGCTTTTCCAGGCGCGCCTGCAAGGACTCGCTGAGGCGCTGCAGGCCGGCAGCGGATTCCTCGCGCGCATCGTTGCGGCCGGTCCGCTGTTCTTCGCGAATGTTGCGCTCGGCCCGATCGATGTCTGAGCGCAGCGCCGCATGCCGTGTTTCAAGTTCTGCTGCCAAGCTTGACGCCGGGTCACGGCGCCAGAGCAGGAACAGCAGGACGAGGGTCGCGAAGACCAGGACCAGCAGCGCGATCAGCAGGATTTCCATCCCGCCATTCTACGGGCCGGTCGTCGCAACGGTTGCGAATCAGGCCTTCTTGGCCCAAGCCGAGCACCAGCCCTTCGGGGCAACCGCAAAGCCGGGGAAGATGGCGCAGGCGCCGGTCGCGGCGGTGAAGAACTGGCAGTTGGCGCATTGGCTGCCGGGCTTGAAGGCCGCGTTCTTGGTCGTCTTGGCGTCGGCGACGTATCCGAGCGCCTTGGCCTGCGCGTTGTCCGCGGTCAGCGGCGGGAGCGCGGCTGCCGAGGCAGGTTGCCCGGCCATGCGGCCCAGCAGGGGCAAGGCGGTGGCGGCGACGGCAGCCTGGATCAGGAAGCGGCGGCGGGAGGGGGTGGACTCGGTCATGGTGGCGGCTCCGTTGGACTGTGCGAAGTGTAGCGCCGCCACGTGAACGCCGGGTTGACGGGGATCAAGCATCCCAGCGACCGATTTCCGCATTCGCTAGACTGTCGGCATGAACCCCCTGCCCCTTGATCCGACGCTGCTCCAGGGCCGAGCTGCCGAAATCGTGGCAGCGACGCGGGAATTGGCCGCGCTCGGCTGGACGCCAGCGACCGGCGGCAATTTTTCCCGGCGCCTCGACGACCAGCATGCCGCGATCACCGTTTCCGGGCGCGACAAGGGCCGCCTCACCGAAGCCGACGTCATGGTGGTGGATTGGGATGGCCGGCCCATCGGGTCCGACCATCGTCCCTCGGCCGAGACCCTGCTGCACACGCAGCTGTACCGGCGGTTTCCCGAAATCGGCTGCGTGCTGCATACGCATTC
>JANYBA010000100.1 GCA_025360985.1 Gammaproteobacteria bacterium
TCGCGCTCCGGACGGTAGTAGTCGACCGCCGCCTTCAGCGGACCCTTGGCCTTGCCGACCTGGCGCGCCCATTGCGCGCGCTCGGCGATGAGGCTCTGGATCTGGCGGTCGATGCCGTCGATGCGCGAGCGAACTTCCGCGAGCGCCATGGTCGGCGCGGGCTTGGTTTCGACCGATGCCGACTTCTTTGGAGGCGCCGGTTTCCCAGTGGCTTTACGGGTCGCCATCGTTCATCCGTTCCGCTTGGCGAAATCGGCCATGAACGTCGTCAGCGCCTGCACGCCCGCCACCGGCATCGCGTTGTAGATCGAGGCGCGCATGCCGCCGAGGGCGCGGTGGCCCTTTAGTCCGAGCAGGCCAGTCGCTTCGGCTTCCTTGAGGAAGGGCTTGTCCAAAGCGGCGTCGGGCAGTACGAACGGCACGTTCATCCAGGACCGGCAGGACGGGTCGACGTCGTTGCGGTAGTAGCCGCCGGAGCCGTCGATGGCGCCGTACAGCAATTCGGCCTTGTTCCGGTTCTGCACTGCCATCGCGGCGGCGCCGCCTTGGGCCTTCAGCCATTTCAGCACGAGCCCCACGACGTACCAGGAGAAAGTCGCCGGCGTGTTGAACATGGAATCGTTTCTGGCCTGGTTCTGCATCTCGAAGATGGGCGGCAGGTCGCGGCCATGCTTGCCGAGCAAATCCTTGCGCACGATGACGATCACCAGGCCGGACGGACCGAGGTTCTTCTGCGCGCCGCCGTAGATGACGCCGAAGCGCGAGACGTCGACCGGGCGCGACAGCAGGTTCGAAGAGAAATCCGCCACCAGCGGCACATCGCCAACGTCGGGAACGCCTGGAAATTCGACGCCGTGAATGGTTTCGTTGGAGGTGTAGTGCACGTAGGCGGCGCCCGGCGTGAGGCGCCATTGGTCGCGGGCCGGGATCGACCTGTAGCTCGACTCCCTGGAGCTCGCGGCGACGTTCGTGCGCAGCAAGGGCTTGGCGTTTTCCAGGGCTTTTTCGCCCCAGTGCCCGGTCAGGACGTAGTCGGCGGTCCGCTCCGGGCTGGCGAGGTTCATCGGCAACAATGCCGACAGCGTGGTGGCGCCACCCTGCATGAACAGCACGGCGTAGTCCGCGGGAACACCCATCAACTCACGCAGGTCGCGCTCGGCCTCGGCGGCGCAATCGATGAAGGCCTGGCCGCGGTGGCTGACTTCCATGACCGATGCGCGTTCGCCCTTCCACTCCAGCAATTCTTCCTGGACCTGGCGCAACACGGGCTCGGGCAGCGCGGCCGGGCCGGCGCTGAAATTGAAGGCACGCGACATGGAGAAACCTCACTGTGAATCCGTTCAGGCTAGCACGCGGCCGGAGCGCGCCGAAAGCCGTGGCGCGGCCGGCAACGACTAGAGCCGTTGCTCGAAATCGTCGGGCGACAAGGGCCGGGCGAACAGGAATCCCTGGCCGAACTGGCAACCGAGCGAAATCAACAATTGCCGCTGTTCCTCGGTCTCGATTCCCTCGGCGGTGAGCAGCAGGCCCAGATCGTCGGCGAATCCGATCACGGTCTTGACGATCGCCCGGTGGCGCGGGTTGAAGGCGATGTCGCGCACGAAGCTCTGGTCGATCTTCAGCGCGTCGAACGGCGAGGCGGCAAAGGCTTCCAGCGACGAATAGCCGGTGCCGAAATCGTCCACCGCCAGGCCGACGCCGAGGTCCTTGAGCGCGAGCAGCTGGTTCTGGGCGAAACCGCTGCCGGAACGGAACACGGTTTCGGTGATCTCCAGGCGCAGGCACGCCGCCGGCAGCCCGCAATCCTCGAGCACGCGCGCGACTTCGCCGCGGATCTGCGGGGAGCCGACCTGGCGCTCGTCGACGTTCACACTCATCACGAGGTCGTGCCAGTCCGGCCGGCGCTGCCGCCATTCGCTCAATTGCCGGCAGGCTTCGCGCAGGACCCAACGGTCGAGTTCGGTGATCAGGCCGGTTTCCTCGGCCAGGGGCAGGAACTGCGACGGCGGGATCACGCCACGGGTCGGGTGCCGCCAACGGACGAGCGCCTCGACGCCGACCAGCCGGCGCGTCACCAGATCAACGATCGGCTGATAGTCGAGCGCGAACTCGCGGTGTTCGAAGGCCAGGCGGAAGTCGGTTTCCATGCGCAGGCGCAGGCGGGCTTCGACGTGCATGCCCTCGTCGAACACGACGTAGCCGGACTTGCCGGCCGCCTTGGCCCGGTACATGGCGTTGTCGGCGTCGCGCAGCACCTGGTCAGGAGATTCATAGTCCGGCCGGCCGAGCACGATGCCGATGCTCACCGCCGAGAACACCTGCTGGCTGCCAATATCGAAGGGCCGCTCGAACAGCGACAGCACCCGGTTGGCAATGCCGACGGCGCGCGCGCCATCGCAGGGACCTTCCGGCATCAGGGTGAATTCGTCGCCGCCGTAGCGGGCGATCATCACCTCCGTAATCAGTTCGTTCTCCAGCCGCCGGGCGATTTCCAGCAACAGGCGGTCGCCAGCGCCATGGCCGAGGCTGTCGTTGACCCATTTGAAGCCATCCAGGTCCAGGAACAGGATCGCGTAAGGCGATGGTTCGCGGTCGTCGCGGCGATCCGGCTGCAGGCGTTCGGTCAGGCGCAAATTGAACAGCGAGCGGTTCGGCAACCCGGTGAGCGCGTCGTGCGTGGCATGGAAGCGCAGGCGCAGTTCTGCTTCGCGCTGGCGGGTGATGTCGAGCACCGTGCCCGAGGCATGGAGGGTGCCGTCGACCTCGACCTGGGAAACGCTGATCCGGACGTGCACGCGCTGGCCGTTGTGGTGCAACAGGCAGCTCTCGAAATCCCCGGGCGACTCTCCGGTCTTGAAGAACTGCCGGCGCTTGGCGCTGATTTCGTCGCGGAACTCGGGCAATACCAGCTCCCGGTAGCCGCTGCGCAAGAGCTCGTGCTCGTCGGTGCCGAGCATCCTCGCCAGCGCGTGGTTGACGTAGACGAGTCCGTGGCGATTCATGATGAAAACGCCGACATGGCTGTCCTCGACCAGGGTGCGGTAGCGGGCTTCCGAACGCACCAGCGCCTGCTGCATTTCGCGCCGTTCCTGGATATCCATGGCCGAGCCGGAAAAATACAGCGGCCGCCCCTGCTCGTCGCGGACCAGGCGGACGCTGGTGCTGACCCAGCGGCGCTTGCCATCGATGTCGAGAACCTGCATTTCGTGGTGGTCGAAGGCGCCGTCGCGGACCGCCTGTTCGACCAACAACTGGCGGTCTTCCGGATCGGCGTAGACCTCGAGCATGTTGCGGTAATGCGCCTTGAGCTGGTCGGGATCGCGAAACCCCAGCATCCGCGCCAGCGTCTGGTTGGCTTCCAGGACTTCGCCCTCGATGCCGGTGCGGAACAACCCGACCGGGGAATCCTCGAACAGGTTCCGGTACTGGCGTTGCGATTGGCGCAGGGCCTGCTCGGCCTCGACCTGGGCGGTGATGTCCTCGAGCGATCCCTCGATGAACAAGGGCAATCCGGCGCCATCACGAACGAGCCGCGCGTTTTCGCTCACCCACAGCCTGCTGCCGTTGCGGCGATAGACTTCGACGCGGTTCTGTTCGATGTGGCCCTGGGAATACAGTCGCTTGCCATCCAGCTCGTCGGCTTCCTGGTCGACGTAGATGTCGCGGGCGCGCCCGCTCAGGGCCAGCAGCAATTGCGCCGGCGAATCGTAGCCTAGGATGCGCGCCATCGCCGGGTTCGCATCCAGGAAGCCGCCGTCGGGCAGGCTCCGGTAAATGCCCTCGGCGGCTGACAGGAACAGTTCCCGGTACAGGCTTTCGTAGCGGTGGGAAAGGATCTGGGTATGGCCCTCCGGCAGGACCTGCAGCAGGCAGAACAACCGGCGCTCGCCACCATCGATCACCAGCTCGACGTGCAGCAGGCTTTCCAACGTGCGGCCGTCGGCGCAGGTCAGCCGGGTTGGCGCGCCGAGGATGCGCCGCTCGACCGACAGGCTCTCCCACAACTGCGCGCGGAACTCGAGGTCGCTCCAGAGCCCGATCTCGATCGGCACGCGGCCGACGACCTGGTCGAGGCGGTGTCCGGTGATGCGTTCGAACGCGGGGTTCACGTCCACGAATCGACCGTCGCCAGCCGCCAGCAAGGCGACAACGCTTTCCGACGAGGCGAACGCCTCCAGCAGCCGCATCCTGGATTCCACGACCATCACCCGGGCAGGATAGCCCCCGGAGTTACGAGGTGCCTAGGGTCAGGCGGCGCCGATGTGCGGTGAGTAGACCAGCAGCGCGGTCATCGCGGCGGCGAGCACGGCAGCGGCGGCGATCAGCCACCACAAGGCCCCGGGGTCGACCTGGGACGGTTGTTTTTCCGGTTCGGATTCGGGCGACACGTAGGGAACATTGGCGGCGGTCGGCCGGATCGCCTTGATCGTTTGGGTATGGGCGACGCTCGGGCCGCGCTTGGCCGGATCCTGTCCACGCGCCGGCAAGCCGGGTGCTTCAAGCACGAACCGGTGCTGCTCGATCACGATCTGGTCCCCCGGCGCCAGGACAGCGTCGCGCACCGGGATGCCGTTGACCAGGGATCCTTCCGACGGGTCGAGCGCGCGCAGCACCACGCGGTCGCCGTGCAGCTCGAACTGGGCGTGGCGCTCGGCCACGGCCGGGTCGTCGATGCGGATATCGCAGTTGGCCGCGCGGCCGACGGTCTTGGGCTCGGTCAGCGTGTAGCTGCGTCCGAACAGGTTGCCGGACACCGAGCGCAGCAGCACGCGGCTGGCGCTCAGGCGCTGGGCCTCGGCCAGGGGCGCCGGCGGCGAGGTCGGGATGCGGCGGTCGATGCGGGTCGAGTCTTCCTCGCTGATCAGTATCTGCAGCGGACCCAGGCAGACCAGGTCGCCGATCCTGAGCAGGGCGCTGCGCCGCACCGGCCGGGCATTGAGGTGCACGCCGACGGCGCCGGCGGGAACCCGCAGCCACAAGCCACGACGGTCGGCGATGATACTGGCGTGATGCGCTGCCAGCGTACTGCCCGGCAAACTGACCCGCTGGTCCGTGCGGCTGCCGATACTCAGCTCACCGTGCACGAACGGGACAGGCGCATGCTCGCCATTGGGAAACGAAAGTTGCATCCACACTCCTCCGGCGGCCGAATTTAGCACAGGCGGCTGGCCGGCATCGGCGCCGACCTTGGTCAATCCGGCGATTCCGGCCAGAATGGCCGCCAGCGCATCGCCGAGCCGGAACCCTTCCATGCCCAACATCGACATCAAGCGCCCGCACGACCGTCCCCTGGCCGAAGCCAGGCAGGCCGTCCAGCGCGTCG
>JANYBA010000107.1 GCA_025360985.1 Gammaproteobacteria bacterium
TGCCAGATGCCGAGTCGGTTCGCCAGCGGCGCGTGGATGTCGGCGGCCAGCTCGGCCAGCGCCACCTGTTCGGCGCGCGGCGCCTTGGCCGCGGCACGCAGTCGGGCCAGTTGTTCCGACAACAGGATCAGGACGACGCGCAGGTCCTTGATCAAGGCCAGCAACAGGCGGCGCAGGCCTTCGGCATTGCCGCGTTTTTCGCGCTGGGCATGCAGGCTCCAGACCTGTTCGGCGGCCTGCACGCCGGCGAGCAACGCGGCCAGCGCCGGCGTCGACTTCGACTTCGACAATTCGCGACCCGCCGCTGCGCGCAAATCCGGCATCAGGTGCAGGATCGCCGCCAACTGCACTTCGTCGTCGGCACGCAGGCGCTGCAGCGTCTCGAGCACCGGCGCCAGCAGGGGCGGCAGCGGCAGGGCGGCGTTGGCCTGCAGTGGCGCCCACCAGGCATCGGGCACGCTTGGGCCCTGTCGGTCGAGCCAGTCGGAAAGGGTCGCGGGGATGGATTCGTGCTTCACGGCTCGATCATTGCAGTTGCGCGAGTTGCCGCGCCAGTCGTTTGTGCGACACCGGGCGGCGGGTGCCGAGTTCCTGGGCGAAGGTCTGCACCCGCAGCTCTTCGAGGTCCTGCCGGAACTCGCGCCACTCCGGCCGTTGCCAGGCGTCCGTCGATCTCGCGGTGGCCAGCGCCAGCGCATACGGCTGCAACTCCAGCAGCCGGGCCTGGTCCCGGACCGGATCGGCCAGCGCGCGCCCGGCGCGCAAGCGCAGCGCCTTGAGGTAGCGCGGCATCTCCGCCAGCAGCTCGGGCGGCGTTTCGCGCAAGAAGCCCGCGTGCACCAGGCCATGCAGGTGCGCGGCGACATCGTCCAGGTTGCCACTGGCCCAACCCATCAGCGGCGATTCGAGTTTCGGCTTGATCTCGGCATAGAGCGCCAGGATCTCCTCGGCCAGCTGCAGGCGCTGCATGGCTTGGGCGAACAGCTCGCGGGCGATGCCAGCGATGCGCGCATCGAAGGCGGACTTGTCGCGCAGTCCGGACAAATCATCGCCAAGCAACGCCGCCAGCGCGGCATCGACGATATCGGCGCGCAGGCGCTCGGAGGACTCGATGGCGGCGTAGAGCAATCCCAACTTGGGCGATACCGGCAACTGCTTGCGCGACTGCTTGACCTTGTCGGCCAGGGCGATCTGCGCCAATCGGCGCACGCCGCGCTCATGCTGGCTCCGTGCTTCCGAGGGATCGGCGAACACGCGCAGGGATGCCGCCTCGCCTTCGTCCACCAGGGCCGGATAGGCCGGCACGCCGGCGGCGCCGGCGATCTGGACGGGAATCGGCGCTTCCGGGAATTCCCGCAAGCCTTCGCGCGCCAGTCGTTCGCCGGCGCGGTCGGCGAAGGCGCGTTCGGCGGCGTCGCCGAAGCGGCGCCTGAGGTCGTCGAGGTCGCGCGACGACGCCAGCACGCGGCCGTCGCGTTCGCCCAGGCGCAGGTTCATACGCAGGTGCGGCGCGAGCGCAAGCTCGTCGAAGTCCAGCGCGGTCACCGGCGCACCGGTGGTCCGACTCAGGAATCGCGCCAGGGTACCCGCCAGGGAATCGGCTTCCGGCGCAGGATGGGCCTGGAAAAATGCGCGCGCGAAATCCGGCGCCGGCACGTAATTGCGGCGCAGCGCCTTGGGCAGGGAGCGGATCAGTTCGGTCGCCTTTTCCTCGACCAACCCGGGCACCAGCCAACCCTGCCGCACGGGATCGAGGGCCTTGAGCAGGTGCAGGGGCATGTCCAGGGTCACGCCATCGTCGTCGGCACCCGGCTCGAAACGGTAATGCAAGGCCAGGCGGATATCGCCGAGCGGGAAATACTTGGGAAAGCGGTCGGCCTCGCTGCCCTCGCCGGGCAACAAATCAGTGAGCGACCACTCGAGCGCCGACTTTTTCGCCGGCGGAAGTTTTCCGACCCAGCTGTCGAGCCCCGGCACGGAGTTGAGGTCCGGCGGCAGGCGATCGAGGTACCAGCGCGCCTGCCAGTCTTCGTCGGCGATCAGGCCGGCACGCCGCAGTTTCGCCTCTTCTTCCTGTGCCTTGGCCAGGGTGGCGAGGTTGCGGGCGACGAATCCGGCGCGGGTGCTGATCTCGCCGGGCAACAGCGCCTGGCGCACGAAGATCTCGCGCGCCTCGGCCGGGTACAGGCCGCCGTAGTGCACCGGCTTTTTCGGCGCCAACACCAGGCCAAACAGGCTGATTTGTTCAAAACCCAATACCCTCCCCTGCGCCCGCGACCAGTGCGGATCGAAATGCTTGCGCGACAAGAGGTGACCGAGTTCGGCAACCACCCAGTCCGGCTCGATCCGCGCCACCATCAGGCCCCAGACCTTCTGCGTGTCGAGCATGGTCGCGACCAGGATCCAGGCCGGCGCCTGCTTGGCCAGCGCCGAGCCTGGGAAAATCTGGAACTTGCGCTGGCGCGGCGCGTCGTACAGTCCTTTCTCGGACTTGTGGCCGATCTGCGTCGGCAAGCCGGCGATCAGGGCGCGATGCAAGCCGATGTAACGAGGCGCCGAGGGGATGAGCGAACTGCCATCGGGAAACTCGCGCGATAACAAGTTTCCCGATGGCAGTCCGCCCTCCCCGGCGCTGGAGATGTTCCAGCCGAGATCCTCGCAAGCAAGCAGCAATTGCCGATGCAGCTCGCGCCACTCGCGCATGCGCAGGAAACCGAGGAAGCGCTTCTCGCACCAGGCGCGCAGCTTCGACTGGGTCAAGTCCTCGTGCGCGATCCGGTAGGCATCCCAGAGCTTGAGCACGCCGAGGAATTCCGAATTGGGATCGGCGAACTGCGCGTGGGCGTTGTCGGCGGCCTCGCGGGCTTCGCCCGGGCGTTCGCGCGGGTCCTGGATGCCGAGGAAGGCGGCGAGCACGGTCATCTCGCGCAGCACGCCATGGTGTTGCGCCGCGATCAGCATGCGGCCCAGTTTCACGTCCACCGGTAGTCGCGCCATCTGCTTGCCAATCGCGGTGAGCCTGCGCTCCTTGTCGACCGCGCCGAGTTCGGAAAGCGTCTGCCAGCCATCGGCGATGGCGCGCGGATCGGGCGCGTCGATGAAGGGGAAATCCTCGACCCGACCCAGACCGAGGTCGAGCATGCGCAGGATCACGCCGGCCAGCGAGGCGCGCAGGATTTCCGGATCGGTGTAGCGCGGCCGGGACTGGAAGTCCGCCTCCGAGTAAAGCCGGTAGCAGACGCCGGCGGCGATCCGGCCGCAGCGACCCTTGCGCTGGTCGGCGCTCGCCTGCGAGATCGGTTCGATGTGCAGGCGGTCGAGCTTTTGCCGCGGCGAATAGCGCTTGACCCGCGCCGCGCCCGGATCGATGACGTAGCGGATGCGCGGCACCGTCAACGAGGTCTCGGCGACATTAGTGGTCAGCACGATGCGGCGCTGCGGGCCGGGCTGGAAGACGCGATCCTGTTCCTTCGTCGACAGGCGCGCGTACAGCGCCAGCAACTCGGTGCTGCGATACTTCTTCCGCGCCAGCGCCAGGTGGGCGTCGCGGATTTCGCGTTCGCCGGGCAGGAACACAAGGATGTCGCCGAGCGGATCGTGGCCGCTGATGTCGTCCACCGCCGCAACGATATTGGAAATGGGGTCAGATCCCTTTTCCTGAGAAAAGGGATCTGACCCCATTTCCTCGAGATAGCGGACTTCAACAGGAAAGCTGCGGCCCTCGACATCGACTACGGGCGCGTCGCCGAAGTGCCGGGCGAAACGACTGGTGTCGATGGTCGCCGAAGTGATGATCAGCTTCAGGTCGCGACGCTTGGCCACCAGCTGCCGGAGATAGCCGAGCAGGAAATCGATGTTGAGGCTGCGCTCGTGCGCCTCGTCGACGATGATCGTGTCGTATTTCGACAGCCAGCGATCGCCCTGGATTTCCGCCAGCAGGATGCCGTCGGTCATGAACTTGATGAAGGTGTTGTCGCCGACGTTCTCGCTGAAGCGCACCTGGTAGCCAACCGCGCCGCCGAGCGGCGTCTTCAGCTCTTCGGCCACGCGCCGGGCCACGGCGCGCGCGGCGATGCGCCGCGGCTGGGTGCAACCGATCAGCCCGGCCACGCCTCGACCTGCGGCCAAGCAGAGCTTCGGCAGCTGGGTGGTCTTGCCCGAGCCGGTTTCGCCGGCGACCACCACGACCTGGTGCTCGCGGATCAGCTCGATGATTGCCGCGGCCTCGCGGCTGACCGGCAGGTCGTTGTCGAACTCGGGCTTGGGTTTGAGAAGTTCGCGCCGCTGGCGCTCGGCGAGAGATGCAAACATGGCCTGTTCGAAGCTCGCGCACAATTCGACGTCGCCCGGCTTCTCGCGAACGCGCGCTTGCAGCCGGCGCAGCCGCGACTGGTCGCGGCTCATGGCCAGGTGCAGCGACGGAGTGGCGGGAGCGGTCATGGTGGATCGGCAGCCGCCTTCGAGCCCAGATACTGCGCCGAGAATTTGCGCGCCGCGGTCGACGAGATGTGATTGGAATCCCAATACAGCGAGTAGCCGTCTTTCAGCACCGGGCAAGCAACGGCGGTACAGAAAAAATTCGCTGGCTCCACATAT
>JANYBA010000113.1 GCA_025360985.1 Gammaproteobacteria bacterium
GATCAGGTAAGTCGCGCTCATCACCACCAAGGTCAACGGGATCCAATTCCGCGACAAGCCCGCGTCCTGCGCGCGCAACACCAGGAAGGCTTCGGAAAATCGCATCAGGGTGAACATCAGCACCAGCCCGACCAGCGCCCAGAATGCCTTGGGATAATCCTTGGCACGGAATCCGGCGAACGGATTGCCCTTGCCCACCGACTTCGGAACGTTCGCCGGCTCGGTGACGCCGAACAGCAGCACGGCCACCGTGATGATGGCCGGAATGCAGGCCACCCAGAATACCGCGCGGATGCCGAATCCCAGGCCGACCATAAGGCCGATCGCGATCAAGGGGCCGGCGAAGGCGCCGACGGTATCCATGGCTTGGCGCAGGCCGTAGGCGGCACCGCGTTGCTCGGGCGCGGTCACGTCGGCGACCAGGGCGTCACGTGGCGCGCCGCGGATGCCCTTGCCAATGCGGTCGATGAAGCGCGCGGCGAACACGGTCAGCGCCGAGTTCGCGATCGGGAACAGCGGCTTGGTCAGCGCCGCCAGGCCGTAGCCAAGCAGGATCAGCGGCTTGCGCTTGCCGAGGCGATCGGACAGCACGCCGGAAAATATCTTCGAGATCGAAGCGGTCGCCTCGGCCACGCCTTCGATGAACCCCAGCGTCAGCGCACTGACGCCGAGCGTGCCGACCAGGAAGATCGGCAGCAGGCCATGGATCATCTCCGAGGACATGTCCATGCACAGGCTGACCACGCCCAGCGCCCAAACGCTGCGCGGCAGGCCGGCCTTGCGGGGTGCTTCGGACGTCATGGCCGCAGGTTCGTGGTTCGAACTACGCGGCGGCTTACGCGGCTTCCGCCTGGGCCTTGCGCGGCCCGTTGAGCAAGGCGTGGCGGATGTGCTCGACGACCAGGTCCACTTCTTCGGAGGTCACGCCGAAATGCGGGGTGAAGCGCAGCGAATTGGTGCCGCCGTGGATCACGCCGATGCCGCGCTCGCGCATGTATTCCTCGGTCGAGCCGACGCCGTAGCACTTGAAGTCGTCCGACAATTCGCAGGAGAACAGCAATCCGGTGCCCTGGACCTTGGTGATCAGGCCGCCGAGTTCGCCTTTGAGCTTCTCGATCTTGTCGAGGAACTCGCGGCCGCGTTCGCGGATGTTGGCGCGCAGGGCCGGCGTCAGCTGGCCGAGCACGGTCGTGGCGATGTCCATCGCGCGCGGGTTGGTGGTCATGGTGTTGCCGTACACGCCCTTGCGATAGAGCGCGGCGGTGCGTTCGGTCACGGCCAGCACCGACAGCGGGTACTGGCCGCCGTTGAGCGCCTTGGAATAGGTCTCCATGTCCGGTGCCTCCAGGCCTTCGAAGCCCGGGTAGTCGACGATCGAGAGCACGCCGTGGGCACGCAGCCCGGCCTGGATCGAATCCACCATCAGCAGGGTGCCATGCGCTTTGGTCAGCTCGCGCGCGGCGGCGTAGAACGCCGGCGGCACGGACCGGCCCGGGTCGCCTTCGCCCATCACCGGCTCGAGGAACATGGCTTCGAAGTACCAGCCGTTCGTTTCCGCGTCGGCGAAGGCCTGGCGCAGTTGTTCGATCGAATACGGTTCAATGGTGATGACGCTGTTCTCGCCGCGGAAGCTGGCCAAGTGCTGGACATAGGTGCTGCGGCTGGAATCGGAATACAGCGCCGGCCGCTCAGTGCGGCCGTGGAAGGCGCCCTTGACCACCAGGCGCTTGACCGTGCGGCCGGCGTGCGGACCGCCGATGTCGGTGTGGATCTTGGTGTTGACGTCAGCGAAGCGCGCGGCCAGCGACACCGATTCCGAACCCGAATTCAGGCACAGGAACTTGCTGTACGGGCAGGCGCCACGGGTGTGGCCGATTTCCTTGCGCAGGGCGCGCGCCACGCGTAGCTGCGACAAGCTCGGCGACATGATGTTGGCCATCACCTGCGGCTTGGCCATGGTAGCGAGCACGGCTTCCGGTGTGTGGCCGAAGCCGAGCATGCCGTAGCCGCCGGAATCGTGCAGGACGCGACCTTTCAAGGTGATCACCCATGGACCGCGCGCGGCGATGGCGACGTAGGGGTTGACGGCATCGTCGGCGTAGAAATTGACGAAACCGTTCTGCACGGCCTCGATCTGCGCCTGCTCGTCGAGTTCGAGCAATTCGGCGAATTCGCCCTTGATCGATGCGTACTGGTCGGCGGCGGCCTGGGCCGCGGCGGTCAGCTCCGGAAACTTGCCGGCGAGCTTGAGCAGGCTGGCGTCGCTGAGTCCGGTGGTGCGCAGGGCACCGGCGTGGCCGCGCAGCGGCTTGAGCAAGTCGAGCAGGTTCATCTTGGTTCTCCCGTGGCCTTTGCCGGTGATTTCCGTAGCAGAAAATCTGTTGGCAAAGCAATGATTTAGGTGCTAATTCTACCATGCCGAGTTTGCCGATATAACCCCCAAAAACCCGTGAAAAACCGCGATTCGCCACCGGCCGGCTACAATGCGCACCCGTGCCGCGGCCACCCATGAACAAGTCCGACTTCCACTACGAATTGCCAGCGCGCTTGATCGCGCAATCGCCGCTGCCGGAACGTTCGGCCAGCCGGATGCTGGTCGTGCCACCGGCGCCGGCGGCGCTCCTCGATCGCGGCATCAATGAGTTGCCGGGCTTCCTGCGCGCCGGCGACTTGCTGGTGTTCAACGACACCCGGGTGATCCCGGCGCGCCTGTTCGGCACGAAGGACAGCGGCGGCCGCGTCGAGATCCTGATCGAGCGCATCACCGGCGCCCATGAAGTCATCGCCCAGGTCGGCGCCAGCAAGTCGCCCAAGGCCGATTCCATCATCACCCTCGACGAAGGAACCAGGATCCGCGTGCTCGGCCGCGACGGCGAGTTCTACCGTTTGCAATTCGAAACTGCCGAGCCGCTCGACAAGTTGCTGCTGCGCGCCGGCCGCATGCCCCTGCCGCCCTACATCCAGCGCGCCACCGACATCAGCGACGACGAGCGCTACCAGACGCTGTTCGCCCGGCACAGCGGCGCGGTCGCCGCGCCGACCGCCGGCCTGCATTTCGACGAGCCCTTGCTGGCGGCGATAAAAGCGCGCGGCGTCGAATTCGGCCACGTGACCCTGCACGTCGGCGCCGGGACCTTCCAGCCGATGCGCACGGAATCGCTGGCCGAACACCGCATGCACAGCGAATGGCTGAACGTCGGCGCGGAATTGTGCGCGCAGATCGCGCGGACCCGCGCCGCCGGCGGTCGCGTGATCGCGGTCGGCACCACCGTGGTGCGGGCGCTGGAGACGGCGCTGCAGGACGGCGTGGTCAAGCCGCTTGCCGGCGAGACTCGGATCTTCATCTTCCCGGGTTACCGGATCCGTTCGGTCGATGCGATGGTGACCAATTTCCACCTGCCGGAAAGCACGCTGCTGATGCTGGTGTCGGCGTTCGCCGGGCGCGAGCGCATCCTTGCCGCCTACGTGCACGCGGTAAAGTCGGAATACCGCTTTTTTTCCTATGGCGATGCCATGCTGCTGTATCCGGAGGTCGTGGCATGAGCCGCATGCGCTTCGAAAGATTCGCCCAGGACGGCCAGGCCCGCCGGGGGCGACTGAGTTTCCCGCGCGGCACGGTGGAAACGCCGGCCTTCATGCCCGTGGGTACCTACGGCACCGTCAAGGCCATGAAACCCGTCGACCTGGAAGCGGTCGGCGCCGAGATCATCCTCGGCAACACCTTCCACCTGTTCCTGCGCCCGGGCCTGGCCGTGATCGAGGCGCACGAAGGCCTGCACCGCTTCACCGGCTGGAACAAGCCCATCCTCACCGACTCCGGCGGCTTCCAGGTCTGGTCCTTGGCCGAGCGCCGCAAGATCACCGAGCAGGGCGTTACTTTCGCCTCGCCGGTGGACGGCGCCAAGGTGTTCATCG
>JANYBA010000115.1 GCA_025360985.1 Gammaproteobacteria bacterium
CACCTCGCGCCGGCAGCGTGGTGGGTCGGCGTGGCGCAGAACCAGGGCGTTCCCGACTACCAGGCGGCGTTCGCGGCGGTATTCGGCCAGGGCCTGTGGACGATCGGCGGCTCGGTCATCGCCTTCCTGATCGGGCAATTGATCGACGTCAGCATCTTCCATCGTATCCGCCGCAGTACGGGCCCCCGGCATGTCTGGCTGCGCGCGACTGGCTCGACGGCGATTTCCCAGCTGGTCGACAGTTTCGTGGTCCTGTACATCGCCTTCGTGATCGGCCCGCAACACTGGTCGATGGGCTTGTTCCTGGCGGTGGGCACCTTGAACTACGGCTACAAGATGCTGGCCGCGGTCGCCCTGATCCCCGTCCTGTACCTGGCGCGAGTCGGCATCCACGGCTACCTGGGCAAGGAACAGGCGCACCACCTCAGCGAAGCCGCCGCAAGAATCTGAGGCCCGCGGCGGCAAACCGTGACTTTCAGCCCGTGTCCGACCCGGAGCGGCGGCGCATGCTGGGCGCTTTCCCACCGGAGTCAGCCATGAAATTGCGTCCGCTTGCCCTTGCCATCCTGGTCGCGTTGCCGATCTCGATGGTCGCCTGCACTTCCAAGGCGCCACCGGCCGCACCGGCCGTCGCCGAGCAATCCGCCGCCGCCAAGGCGCAGCAGCTGGACAAGATGTACGGCGAGTTCTGGGAAGAATCCCTCAAGCGCAACCCGATCCAGGCCACCTTCGTCGGCGACAACCGCTTCAACGACCAGCTGCCGAATTTCCTGTCGCCGCAGTACCGCGACGAATCGATCGCCTTCGACAACAAGTGGATCGCCAGCTTCAAGGCCATCGACCCGAACAATCTCGACGGCCAGGCCCGCCTGTCCTACGACATCATGATGCGCAACCTGTCGCTGGACCTGGAGAGCTACCAGTTCCGCACTGATTACATGCCGTTGAACCAGTTCTTCAACCTCGCCGGCCTGTTCGTGCAGCTGGGTTCCGGCACCGGCGCGCAGCCGTTCAAGACCGTCGCCGATTACGACAACTGGCTCAAGCGCGCCGGCCAGGCGCCGGCACTGTTCACGCAGATGCAGGCGAACATGCGCGAAGGCGTCAAGACCGGCATGGTGCAGCCGAAGATCCTGATGGCGAAGGTGGTTCCGCAGCTCGATGCGCTGATCGCCGACAAGCCCGAGAAGACCCTGTTCTGGCAGCCGATCGCCAACATGCCCAAGGACTTCTCCGATGCCGACAGGACCCGCCTCACCGACGCTTACCGCAAGCTGATCGGCGCCCAGCTGATGCCGGCCTACAAGGAACTTCGCCGTTACGTCAACGACGAGTACCTGCCGGCCTGCCGCGATACCGTCGGCCTGGACGCGCTGCCAAACGGCGCCGCGCTGTATGCCTACAACGTCAAGGTATCGACCACCACCGACATGACGCCGGCGCAGATCCACCAGATCGGCCTCGACGAAGTCGCGCGCATCCACGGCGAAATGCAGAAGGTCATGGACCAGGTCGGCTTCAAGGGCAGCCTGCAGGACTTCTTCAAGTTCATGGACACCAGCAAGCAGTTCCAGTTCAAGAGCGAGAAGGACCTTCTCGATCGCTATAATGCCCTGCTTGTGAAGGTAAACGCCGGCGTGCCGAAGTTGTTCGATACGACGCCCAAGGCCAAGTTCGAGATCCGCCCGGTCGAAGCCTTCCGCGCCAAGTCGGCGGCCGGCGGCGAATACCAGGGCCCGAGCGAGGACGGCAGCCGTCCCGGCATCTTCTACGTCAACACCTACGACTTGCCGACCCGCAAGACCTGGGACATGGAGGACCTGTTCCTGCACGAAGCGATTCCCGGCCACCACTTCCAGATCTCGATCCAGCAGGAACTGACCGGCGTGCCGGCGTTCCGCCGCTTCGGTGGCGACACCGCCTACGTCGAAGGCTGGGCGCTGTATACCGAATCGCTGGGCAAGGAGCTGGGCGTCTACACCGACCCGTACATGTACTTCGGTCGCCTGCAGGGCGAGCTGTGGCGCGCCATCCGCCTGGTCGTCGACACCGGGCTGCACAGCAAGGGCTGGACGCGCGAGCAGGTGATCAAGTACATGCGCGACAACTCGGCCGTGTCCGAGACCGACGCCGTCGCCGAAGCCGAACGTT
>JANYBA010000051.1 GCA_025360985.1 Gammaproteobacteria bacterium
GCGACGACGGCGACGACGTCTTGTCCGGCGAAGACGGCGATGACGTCCTAGTTGGCGATGCCGGTAACGACACGCTTACGGGCGGCGCCGGCAGAGACTATCTAGCCGGCGGGGCCGGTAACGACCGATACGTATTCAGAACCGGTTTTGGCCAGGACCAGGTCATTAGCTCGGATCAGGCGGCCGGCGATATGGATGTCATCGAGATGTCAGACGTCGATAGTCTGGATAATTTGAATCTGTTTCGTGTTGGGAATGACCTGCAACTGATCGTCAAGGGTACTTCCGACTCAATGAAGGTGACTGGTTTCTTCAACGGAGATCACTACCAGATCCAGCTTTCCGACGGAAGGCTTTGCTCCGTGCAGGACGTCATCAACGCCGCTACCGTGGTGCCTCCGCCAAGTGAAGGTAATGGTCAAGGCAACAACACGACCGTACTGCAGAAGAATTTTGGGCTGGCTTATGCGGGCGACGGTACCAAAGACACCACAGTGGCGTTCAATTTTGCGTTCGACAGCACATTTACATATTCGTACTCGTTCGTGAACCCGGACGAGATGGAGTTGGTCTTGCGATTTACAGATGCCGGAAGCACGCTGATCGTTCCATTGTGGTTTGTCCAGGGACACGACGTTCTCACTGACTTGAAGTTCACTTTCAGCAATGGCGTCGTGGTGCACATGGAGGACCTGTACCCGCGCGAGAGCCTCTTCGGAACGTCCGGAAGTACCGGTTTGGTGCTCGTGGAAGGCGGTGCCATTCCTTTGTATGAGCCGGCTTATCTGCCGAACGGGCAGGTCGATCTCACTGTTCGCAACAACGCCGGTAGCGACTTCTTCGACTTCACCAAAAGTCAGGCTGATGATTGGGCGGCGGGGAGCGGTAGCGACACGGTGTGGTTCAAGAAGGGCGACACTATCTACGGCGATACTCCGGGAGCAAATCCGCTGCTTGCCGGCAACGACAAGCTCATCATGAAGGTCGACAATACGAGCATCGGACCGAACGATTCCGCCATCTTCGGCATGGGCGGAAACGACCTGATCATGGCGGGTACCGCAGGTGGCACCGGTTCGATAACGATACATGGTGGCACAGGCAACGACACCATTTATGGTCGGCCCGAGGAATACGATCCGACGAAGATGTATATGGCGTGGATTTGCGGTGGAGAGGGAGATGACGTGATCTACTCCGGCGGCAATTCCCAGGTCGCCGGCAACGACGGCAATGATCGGATTTTTGGCGGGGCTGGCCAGGACTCAGTGTCTGGCGGTGCCGGCAACGACTCGATCGATGGTGGAGGTGGCGACGACGTCCTGAAGGGTGATGATGGAGATGACACAATTGGCGGCGGCGCAGGCAACGATCAGATATGGGGTGGCAACGGCAACGACGTGCTCAATGGCGGAATGGGCAACGACTACATCGTTGGCAGCGGCCAGATCGATGGCGGCAGTGGCAATGACACCATCCGTGCAGGGCTAAACGACCACGCGCTGCTCACGGTGGGAGGAGGTAGCGGCAATGACAACATTTTCGTCGGCGACGTCGTTGGCCCCAATGGAAGTTTCACTCGACAGTCGTCGGGTATTTCAACTGGCACGGTCATCATCGATTCGGGTGCCGGCGACGACTATTTGAATCTTGGCGAAAGCACCGGCCAAAACGTTGTGAAGCTTTATGCGGGATCGGGCAATGACCAAGTGCAGCTCAATATCCTTCCAACCTACTACGGCCAAAAATCGGCCTCAACCGCGATTGAATTCTCTGGAGTGAACCCCGCCGATGTGACGTTCGAGATTGGGCCGGACTTCAATTCCCTGGTCATCCGATTTGGTACCAGCGATTCCCTGACGGCTTTCAACTTCTTCATAGACCCCAACCTTACTCCAAGCGACGCGCTCACCGAGATCCGGTTCGATGACGGCACGGTGTGGACACCGCACGATTTCCCGGCTATGGAGATCACCGATACATTTGACGTCAGCTATAAGCACGGCACCTTCATCAGGGACGTTATTCATGGTAGCGCTAGCGACGATTTCATCAAGGCATACGGCGAAGACGACGTTGTATTTGGCGAGGCCGGAAGCGACACAATAGACGGTGGTGACGGTAACGACTCGTTGGAGGGCGGCACTGGCGATGACCACGTGATCGGCGGCAACGGCAACGACCAGATGTTGGGTCAGGATGGTAACGATTATCTGGAGGGCGGCGACGGCGATGATGCCATCGATGGCGGTGACGGCAACGACCAGCTCGTCGGCGGCGATGGCAGCAATACGCTGAACGGCGGTGCCGGCAACGATGTGATCTGGACGTCCTGGCCGGGCGATCCTTCCGCAGAAAACATCCTCATCGGTGGCACGGGCGACGACGACATTTCGGGGAATGTGGGGAAAGATACCTATCTGTTCAACATCGGTGACGGTCACGACACGCTTTGGCAATGGAACGATTCGAGCGTGGCCTCCGGGGACTCATTGGTCTTCGGTGCTGGCATCGATCCGGCGACCGTGGCTGTCTCCAGGGATAGTACGGACCTGGTGCTGACACTGACGGGCAGCGGCGATTCGGTGCGACTCGGCGATTGGTTTTCTACCTATCAGTCTCCTGCGTATGGCAGTGCCACCTACACATGTACGATCGCGAGCATGAGATTTGTCGACGGCACCGTTTGGTCGCCGACTGAAATCGCCGCGATGCTCAGCGCGCAGGGAGCGTCCGGCGATAGTGTGCATTGGGTCTACGACGCGACCGGAAACGCCACCGTGACGGCCGGCAACGCTGATGACAACATTCAATCAGGCGCTGGTTCGGATGTTGTCTTCGCGGGTGGTGGTTCCGATCGGATCCAGACTGGGATCGGTAATGACCAGATGCACGGCGGCTCGGGGGGCGACACTTACGTACTCAAGATGGGAAGCGGCCACGACCTCATCGAAGACGATGGCCAGGGGATCAACGGCATCGATGTCGTTCAGTTCGTCGATGTCGGGTCGACACAGGTCACGTCGGTCGTTCGCAATGGTGACGATCTGGTGGTCAGCTATGGTTCGAGCGATGTCCTGACGGTCAGCAAGTTCTTTGTCGGCGCTAATTGGCAGATAGAGAGCTTCCAGTTCAGCGACGGCGTGACCTGGTCGGCGGCGAACGTGTTGGCGCGCTTCCCGGTCAACGGAACCTCGGCCGATGACGTGCTGGTGGGTTCGCCCTCGAGTGCGAACACCATCTATGGCCTGGCCGGCAACGACTCGATCACCGGTGGCAGCGTCGCCGATACGCTGGATGGTGGCACCGGCAACGACACGCTTTTTGGGCTGGCCGGCGACGATGTTCTGAAAGGTGGCGACGGCAGCGACCGTCTCGACGGCGGCTTGGGCGACGACCAGATGGAAGGCGGATTGGGCGACGATACGTTTGTCGTCGACAGTCTGAATGATGCGGTGGTCGAACTGACGGGAGCTGGGACGGATACGGTTGAGACTTCGCTCAGTTACACCCTGGGCGCCAATGCGGAAAACCTGACCCTGACCGGGGCGAGCGCGATCAATGGCACGGGCAACGCGCTGGACAACGTGCTGGCCGGAAACTCGGCCGCCAATACGCTGGATGGCGGCGCCGGAGCCGACCAGATGAGCGGTGGGCTGGGCAACGATGTCTACGAGGTCGATCAATCGGGCGATGTCGTGACAGAACAGGCCAATGGCGGCACCGATACCGTGGAAGCGTCGATCAGCATTGCCTTGGCGGCCAACGTTGAAAACCTGACCCTCACCGGTAGCAATGCCATCAATGGCACGGGCAATGCGCTGGACAACGTGCTGACCGGCAACTCGGCGACCAATACGCTGGATGGCGGGGCCGGCAACGACACCATGTCAGGCGGTCTGGGGGATGACACCTATGTGGTTGATAGTTCGGCTGACGTGATCAACGAAGGCGCGAACGGTGGTACCGATACGGTGGTCAGCTCCGTGAGCGTGACCTTGGGAGCCAATATCGAAAACCTGACCCTCACCGGTAGCAATGTTATTAATGGAACCGGCAATGCGTTGAACAATGTCTTGACAGGTAATGCCGCAATCAATATTTTGACCGGTGGCGCCGGCAACGATGTCCTCGACGGCGGTGCTGGCGTGGACAAGATGGTTGGCGGTTTTGGAGACGATACCTATGTCGTCGACGTGGTCGGAGAGACTCTCACCGAAAACGCCAATGAAGGCATCGATTCCGTCAATAGCAATGTCAACTTTACCCTGGGAGCAAACTTCGAGAACTTGACACTGCTGGGTACGGCCGCCAGCGCCACCGGCAATGCCCTGAACAATGTCCTGACCGGCAACGCGAGCGATAATTCGCTGAACGGCGGCGCCGGTGTCGACACGTTAGTGGGCGGATTGGGAAACGACAACTACGCGGTCGATACGGCTACCGACACTCTCATCGAGAATGCCGGCGAGGGGACCGACACGGTCTCGAGCAGCGTAACTTTCACACTGGCTAACAACTTCGAGAATCTGACGCTGTCCGGCTCGGCGGCCATCAATGGCGCGGGCAATTCCGCCAACAATGTATTGACCGGAAACACGGCCAATAACAACCTGGCAGGCGGCGCGGGCAACGACACACTGAACGGCGGTGCAGGTGCGGACAGCATGTCGGGCGGTGCCGGCGACGATTCGTTCACCGTGGACAATACGGGGGACTTAGTGGTCGAGAATGCTGGTGAAGGTATCGACACGGTGACGAGCTCCGTCACTTACTCTCTTGCTGCCAATGTCGAGAATCTGACGCTCTCAGGAACGGTTGCCATCAACGCAACCGGCAATTCGGGTGACAACGTCCTCACCGGCAATAGTGCTGCCAACACGCTGACCGGCAAAGACGGCAACGACACGCTCGACGGCAAAGCCGGCGCCGATGCCATGGCGGGCGGTGTCGGCAACGATTCGTACGTCGTCGACAACACCGGTGATGTCGTCACGGAGAATGCCAGCGAGGGCACGGACACGGTGAGTAGCGCAGTGAGCTTTGTCCTGGGCGCGAATGTCGAGAACCTCGTACTCACGGGTTCTGCGGTGATCGCCGGTACGGGCAATTCCGCCGACAACGCGCTCACCGGGAACGGCGCCGCAAATGTCCTCACGGGCAATGACGGCAACGATGTCCTCGATGGCAAGGCAGGTGCCGACTCCTTGAACGGCGGTCTGGGTAACGACACGTTCATAGTGGACAACACCGGAGATGTGGTGTCCGAGAACGCGAACGGAGGCCTTGATACGGTGAACAGTTCGGTCACCTACACCCTGGCCACAAATGTCGAGAACCTGGTGCTGACCGGCACAAACGCGATCAACGGAACCGGCAACGTCCTGAACAACTCGCTGACTGGCAACGGCGGCAAGAACACATTGGACGGTGGCGCAGGCGCCGACACGTTGGCGGGCGGTCTAGAGGACGATACCTACGTCGTGGATAACGCAGGTGACTTTGTCATCGAGAACAACAACGAAGGCACTGACGTAGTAAAGAGTTCGGTCGACTTCACGCTCGGCTCCAACCTGGAAAACCTGACGCTGACCGGAACTGCCATCAATGGCACCGGCAATGCAGGCAATAACGTGTTAACGGGGAACGCGTCGGCCAACGTCCTTGCTGGTGGTGCTGGGAACGACGTGATTGACGGCGGCACCGGCGTCGATACGATGAGCGGAGGTGCCGGCGACGACACGTACGTTGTCAACGTCGCGACAGACGTGGTTGTCGAGAACGCGGGCGAGGGCATCGATTCCGTGAATAGCGCGGCAACCTTTACGCTGTCTGCCAACGTCGAGAACCTGACGTTGACTGGTGCGTCGGCCATCAACGGCACCGGGAACTCCGGCAATAACGTGATCACCGGCAGTACTGGAAACAATTCAATTGCCGGAAATTTTGGTAATGACACTCTTGATGGCGGCAAGGGCAACGACACGCTGAACGGTGGCGATGGTTCCGATACCTATCTGTTCGCGCGGACCGGTGGCCAGGACGTCGTCAACAACAACGATGCCAATGTAGCGAGTCTGGATGTTCTCAAGCTCGACAACACCGTGAACTATGATCAGCTGTGGTTCCAGCACGTCGGCAACAACCTGGTGATGACGATCATCGGCACCACCGACAAGGTGACCTTCACCAATTGGTACACGAACGCCGCCAACCAGATCGACCAGATCCGGACGGCATCCGGCAATGTGCTGACCACCAGCGAGATCGAATCACTGGTTTCGGCCATGGCCTCGTACTCGCCGCCGGCGCAAGGACAAACGAACCTGGATGCCAGTTATTCGGCATTGACGCCGGTGCTGGTGGCCAATTGGACCAATTGAGTCGAAGCGAAAAAAAAGAAAAACGGGGTCTGACCCCTTTTTTCAATCCCTTTTTTCAAAATGCCGATCAACTCGCGCCCATGGGCAGAAAAAGGGATCTGAGGCACCCCTTTTTCCCGGACCCCTTTTTACTGACCCGGATTTCGCTTAGTGCCGCTTTCCGGGCTTCTGCATGCTCAGCCTGTACATCGTCACCGCCGCGCGGATGGTCTGCGAGTCGAGGGTGGAAAGGTCGGCGACTTCGTTGACGGTGTGGCCGCCTGAGCCCATCAAGCCGATGCCGTCGATGGCCATTCCGACTTTGTCGGCGACGAAGGAGATGTCGGCGGCGCCAGCGTTGCGCGGGTTGTTGGCGCCGACGTCGCCGAAGCCGTGGTCGCGGCTGGCGCTGTCGTAGATCGCCAGCAGCCTTGCGTTGCCTTCGCTGGGCGCCATCGGCGGGTAGCCATCGTCGAAAACGATGGTGGCGTCGGTTTGCGGGAGGTGCGCGCCAACGATCCTGAGCATGGTCGCGCGCGCCATCTCCAGTTGTTGCCGCGACATCGCCCGCAAGTCGCCGGTGATCCGCGCCGATTGCGCGACCACGTTGTCCTTGCCGAACGCGGTGCCGCGCGAGGTGTCCTTGTCGAGCGCGATGTCGGTGCCGCCGACGATCACGCCCGGATTGAAAGTGAGGTTCGGCTCTTTTTCAAGCGCGCTGCGGAAACCATCGAGGATGCGCGCGGCTTCGTAGATGGCGCCGTCGCCGACTTCCGGCTTGAAGATCTGCGAAGAGTGCGAGGGCTTGCCGGTGACGGTCAGTTCCCAGCCGCTGGCGCCGCGCCGCGACACCGACGCCACTTTCGGATCGCCGGCGCCGTCTTCGAAACCGAGGGCGACGTCGGCCCAGTCGCCGGCCTCCAGCAAGGCCTTGCGCGCGAGCGACAGCGGTTCACCGCTGTTCTCTTCGTCGCCCATGAGCACCACGCGGACGCTCATGCGGTCGATCTGGCCGCTTTCCTTCAGTGCGCGCAGGGCATGGATCATGATGACGTCGCCGCCTTTCATGTCGGTGCTGCCTGGACCGCTGCCGATGTGCGGCCCGGACAATTGCATGGTCTGGAACGGGCTGTCCTCGGCGAACACCGTGTCCATGTGGCCGATCAGCAGCAGGTGCGGTCCGCGCTTGCCGCGGCTGGCGACCAGGTGGCCGGCGCGGCCGAAGCCGGCGCCGTCGATCCACTGGGTGGTGAAACCCAGCGCCTTGAATTCGCGATCGAAAATCGCGCCGACCTTGCGCACTCCGGCGAAATTCATCGTGCCGCTGTTGATGTCGACGGTTTCCTTGAGCAGCGCCAGCGAGCGCTCGTGGTCGCGCTGCACCTGCTGGACGATGCTGGCTTCGACGCGGTCGGCCGGCGCGGCGATGGCCGCGGTTGCGGCCGACGCAAACACGAAGGCACAGAAGAAAGTGGCGAGATGGCGATTCATGGCGGCTCCGAGGTCGTCGAAGCCGCCAGTGTAAGGCCTGTCAGCGGCGCTTGACGGTCAGCGCGGCCGTTTTGCCGACGCCGGCGTAGGTGGCGCTGATGGTCGCCGACGTATTTCGCTTGGGCAGGAAGGTCGTGACTGTGAACGTGGCGCTGGTACTGCCGGCCGGCACGACGACGCTAGCCGGCACCTTCGCGACGCCGGTGTTGGACGAACTCAAGGCGACCGTGGCGCCGCCAGCGGGCGCCGCGGCGTTCAGGGTAATCGTGCCGGTGGACGGGCTCCCGCCGACGACCGCCGTCGGGGAGAGAGTGAGCGACGAGAGCACCGCCGCCGGCACAGGGTTCACGGTCAGCGTCGTGGTCTTGGTCACGCCGCTGTAGGTCGCCGACAGAGTCCCGGTATTCGGGCTGGTCACAACCGCCGTGGTGATGCTGAAGTTCGCGCCGGTCGCGCCGGTGGGAACGGTGATCGAAGCCGGCACCGAGAACGCCGGGCTGGCGCTCGAGAGCGCGACCGTCGCGCCGCCGGCGGGGGCCGCCGCGGTCAGGCCGACCGTGCCCGTCGACGCATTGCCGCCGACGACCGGATTCGGACTGGCGCTGACCGAATTCAAGGCCGCCGCGCTGGTGGGCGGGGGGTTCCAGCCCAGCGCGACGACCTCGAAGTCGCTCGCGGAGAGTGACGAGAAAGCGGGATTGAGCACATCGTTGTTCCAGCGCACGTCGAAGGTGCCGGAGATGTACATGTCCGAGCCGTTGTCGGCGACGATCAGGCCGTATTTCTGCATGGCCTGGAAAATCTTGCGCGAAATCGGATCGCTGGTGCGCGCGTTGACGTCGACACTGGCCTTCAGGCGCAGGCGCGCGCCCATCGGCAAGGCGCCGGTGGTAGTGCCGGCGCGGTGCGAGGCCGGGAAGACGTAGCCATTGGTGGCGCGCACCGTCACCCGGAAGGCGTGGCCGATGTCGGTCACCGCGGCGTTGCCGGCGTCGTCGTAGCGCACAAGGCCGGGATAGATCGCCAGGCCCGCGGCATCGGCAGAAGTCCAGCCATCGGGGCGGCGGTTATTGTTCTTGAAGTCGAAGAACGCGCCCGAGCCGGCATACCACTTGGCCTGGGTCGGGTTGTAGTAGACGTTGTACAGCTCGTAGACGGTGCGATTCGTGCAGTCGACCATCAGCAGGTGGCGGTCGCCGGAACTGCGCTGGTCGACATTGGCCGGAGCGCCGCCTTCGACCCAGTGGTTTTGGGTGATCGCTTGCGCGGGAATCGGATAGAAGGGCACGCCGGCGCCGGTGCTGTAGTTCACGCCGTCGCTTTCGTCCCAGTACTGGAAGGTCACCGCCTGCTTGGCCTGGTTGCCGTCGACGACCGCGTAGGGGAAGCCGTAGATGTCGACGCTGCCGGGTGAGGCTTCGCCGCCGAAATCCGGGTGCAGGCGGCGGGTGCCGCCGTTGTTGATGAAGGCGATGTAGCTGGCCGAATTCGGGTCGACCGGCGCGGTTCGGATATCGAGGTTCCACCAGTTGTCGGCGGGGAAGACCGGCAGGGGCGCGGGTGGCGGCGCGCCTTGGACGGGGACGGTCGGCGGGCACTGCGCAAAGGCAAACGGCGACGTCGCCAGCGCGATCGCGGCGAGCACGAGCAGTCGTGTGATGATGCGCAGCATGAAACCCCCCGGGAAGAAGCGACAGCGTAGTTCTAGTCTCACCGACCCGAAAGATTTGTTAACCGCATACCCAAATCCGGATGCGGGCGGTGAAATCTGGCCGGCATTGACCGGGCTGCGTGGCTTGGCGGCGCTGGCTGTATTGCTGCTGCATACCTACATCGTGGCTGGGCAAGCGGCGAACTGCTGCCCTTCTTCGCACGCCTGCTGAAGCCGGGCGCTGGCCTTGGTCTCGGGTCCGCCGCTCCTGGGCAAGCTGTTGTCTTGCGCCCCATTGCGTTTCCTGGGAACCATCAGCTACGGCTTCTACCTGTGGCATTACCCGGTGCTACTGGCGCTGCGCGAGGCGCCAGGAGGCTATGCCGCGGTGCGCGCCGATTTCTGGTCGTACTTCTGGTCCGGCCTTTTGTTTTCGGTTCTGGTCGCGACCACCTCATGTTGGTGCGTCGAACGCCCCGTGCAGCAGTGGTGGCGCCGGGTTAAACTCAAGGCTTGACCCGCAGGCGCCCGCATGTCCCAACTCCTTGCCCCCATTTCCTACGGCGAATTGCTCGACAAGATCGCCATCCTCGAGATCAAGTCCGAGCGCATGACCGATCCGGTCAAGCTAGCCAACGTGCGCAAGGAACTCGAGGCGCTCAAGCGCACATGGTCGGCGCATCCGGCCTCGCGGGCCGACATCTCCGCGCCGCGCGCCGCGCTCAAGGCGGTCAACGAGCGCCTGTGGGTGATCGAGGACGACATCCGTCTCAAGGAGAAGGCCCAGGCCTTCGACGCCGAGTTCGTGCGCTTGGCACGCGCGGTCTACTTCGAGAACGACGAACGCGCGAAGATCAAGAAGGACATCAACCTCGCACTCGGCTCGGCCAACGTCGAGGAAAAGAGCTACCAGGACTATCGCACCAGCCCGGCGTCGTAGGCATCGAAGCGTTCGACCGCATCGGCGACCGTAACCAGGTCCATTGTCCCGGGGAATTCGATGCGCTTGCCCCAGCGCAGCGTGCTCGCCGGACGATTCAAGAGCTGCTGGGCCGCATCTTCGTAACGATTGACCGTCCAGCGCCGATCCGAATAGGGCCCGCTGCGTTCGGCGTCGGTGCAGGCGAACAGGCCCAGCACTTTCGTGCCCATGGCGTTGGCCATGTGCGCGGGGCCGGAATCGGACGCGAGCACCAGCGTCGCGCGCTCAAGCAGGGCCAGGAATCGCTTGAACGTATCCTTGCCGATCAGGTCCTGCGCGGGAAAGCGCATCGCCTTCAGGATCGCGTCGCCGGTGTCGCGCTCGAGTTGGCTGCGCCCGCCGCACAGCAGCACGCGCCAGCCGCGCGCGGCGGCGTGGTCGGCGACGGCGGCGATGCGTTCGGGACGCCAGTTGCGCAGTGCGTGGCTGGAGCAGGGCGAGACCAGGAGCGTGGGCGGGCCTTCCGGTAGTTGCTCGGCGGCCCACTCGTGCGATTCCGCGGGCACTGGCAGGTTCCACTCGACACGATCCTGGTGCAGCCCGAGCGGTTCGCAGAACTTGCCGAAAACATCGAGTACATGCCGGCCGCCAGCGGTAATACGCTCATTGACGGATAGGGAATGGCCTTCCTTGCTGCGCGCCAGGTCGTAGCCGATGCGCCGATCGGCACGCACCAGGCCGGACAGCAAGTTGGCGCGCAAGGCCAACTGCATCTGCAGCAGCACTTCGAAACGCCGCCCGGCCAGTTTGCGGCGCAGTTCGGCAAGCCCGGCCAGGCCGGCGGTCTTGTCGAACACCAGGAACTCGATGTCGCCCAAGCCCTCGAGCAGCTTGGCCTCGGCTTTGCCGATGATCCAGATGATCGGAACCGCCGGCCAGGCGCGGCGCACGGTGCGCAACAGCGGCACGACATGGGTGGCATCGCCTAGGGCCGAGAGCCGCAACAGGCAGATCGAACGCGGCGCGGTGGGAGTGTTCACTTGCTAGACTGGCTCCGATGGAGGCGAACGATGCCAGCCTGGGCCGACAGCCGTTCCGCGATGCGAGAGGGCAGGGAGCGATTGTGTTCGACCGGGCGCGCCTGTCGCAAGCCGAGCCCGGCCTGTTTTCGCCCACGACCTACGGCGATAGCGCGCGCATGGTGCTGGGGCAGGGTGGGCGCGGTTCGGCGTGGTTCGTGCGCGGCGAGTTCGGGTCGGCGGTGCTCCGCCATTACCGGCGCGGCGGCTTCATGGCGCGGATCAGCGACGACGGCTTCGTCTGGCAGGGCGAGGCGCAGGTGCGCAGCTTGGGCGAGTACACGCTGCTCGCGCGATTGCACGCGGCCGGCTTGCCCGTGCCGGCGCCAATCGCCGCCATGTACCGGCACAGCCTGGGGCGTTATCGCGCCGCCATCCTGGTCACGCGCATCTACGCGGTTGGAAACCTCGCCGCGCTCGTGGCCGAGTCGCCCGCCAAGGCGCCGTGGTCGGCGGCCGGGCTGGCCATCGCCCAGTGCCACCGCGCCGGGGCGCACCATGCCGATCTCAACGGCCACAACCTTCTGGTCGACGGCGCCGGCAAGGTGCATGTGATCGATTGGGACAAGGGCAGGATCGAAGCGACCGCGGGCGAATGGCGCCGGCGCAGCCTCGACCGGCTGGAACGATCCCTGCGCAAGCATTGCCCTGGCGTTCCGGCCGAAGAAATCACCCTTGGCATGAGCGAACTGCGTGGCCGCCACGACATGGAGTTGCGGTCATGAGCTGGGCGCTGCGGTTCCTGGGCGTCGGCAATGCCCAGGCGACCACGCTGGGCTCGGCCTCGGCAGTCATCGAGCGCGACGACCGGCCATGGCTACTGATCGATTGCGGGCAGGAAGCCTTGACGGCGTTCCTGCATCATTACGGTGAAGCGCCGCGCGCCTTGTTCATCACCCATACGCACATGGACCACGTCGCCGGCCTGGAGCGATTGTTCGTGAAGTCGTGGTTCGATCCGGCGCAGCGCGGCAAGACCCGGCTGTACGTGCCCGCGACGGTCGTGCCGCACCTGCAATCGCGGGTCGCCGACTATCCCGGCGTGCTCGCCGAGGGCGGCGTGAATTGGTGGGACGCGTTCCAGCTGGTTCCGGTGACACGCGGTTTCTGGCACCAGGGACACTGGCTGGACGTGTTCCCGGTGCGCCATCACCTGCCTGACACGGCGTTCGGCCTGCGCCTGCCCGGCAGCGTGGTCTGGACCGGCGATACCCGGCCGATACCGGAAATGCTGGCGAAATTCGCCGATGCCGGCGAACTCATCGCCCACGATTGCGCGCTGCACGGCAACCCTTCTCACAGCGGGATCGACGACCTAGAGAGCGAGTATCCAGCCGAACTGCTGGCCCGCTGCCTGCTCTACCACTACGCCTCGACCGAGGACGCGTCGTCGCTGCGCGCACGCGGTCGGCGTGTTGCCGAACCCGGAATGGTCGTCGAGCTGTCGGAGCCGCGGCTGGAACCGGTCGTCGCGCCATGAACGCCATGCTGGAAAATCCACGCGATCCACGCCCGCGCGACCTGCTCGGCCGGCCGCTGCACGACCTGCGTGTGTCGGTGATCGAGACCTGCAACTATCGCTGCCCGTATTGCATGCCCGAGGGCAGCACGCCGGAAGAAACCGCGCTCGACCGCGCCCGCCGCCTGTCCTTTGTCGAGATCGAAGCGACCGTGCGCGCCTTTGTCCGTGTCGGCGCCGGCAAGATCCGGCTGACCGGCGGCGAACCGCTATTGCGCAAGAACTTGCCGGTCCTGGTGGCGCGACTGGCGGCGATTCCCGGCGTCGAAGACCTCGCCCTGACCACGAATGGCTCGCTGCTGGCGGCGCAGGCACAGGCCCTGCGCGACGCCGGCCTGCACCGCATCACCGTCAGCCTGGACGCGCTCGATCCGGCGATCTTCCGGACGCTGTCGGGAGGACGCGGCGAGGTCGCCGACGTCCTGGCTGGAATCGCCGCCGCCGAATCAGCCGGATTTTCCGCGATCAAGCTCAATTGCGTGGTCCAGCGCGGCATCAACGAGGACCAGGTACTGCCCCTGGTGGAAAGATTTCGCGGCAGCGGCCACGTGCTGCGCTTCATCGAGTACATGGATGTCGGCACCTGCAATGGCTGGCGTCGTGACGCGGTGGTGCCATCGCGGGAATTGCGCGATCGGATCTCGGAACGCTGGCCGCTGCAGGCGGTGTCGCCGAGTTACCGCGGCGAAGTCGCCTCGCGCCACGCTTTCGTCGATGGCGCCGGGGAGATTGGTTTTGTCAGTTCGGTCAGCGAGCCGTTCTGCGGCGATTGCCACCGCGCGCGGCTGTCGGCCGATGGCCGCTTGTTCACCTGCCTGTTCGCGTCGCAGGGGCACGATCTGCGCTCGGCGCTCGCCGACGGCGAGGACGCGCTGGCCACCCGCGTTGCCGAGTTGTGGCGCGGCCGTTCGGATCGCTATAGCGAACAGCGCAGCGCCGCCGCGACAAGGCCCGGCAAAAAGATCGAGATGTATTTCATCGGCGGCTAGGCGGCATGGCTTGCTCGTGGAGGTGTCGGCGGATGGGCGCCCTGTTACAATCGCCTAACCCGGTTTTGGAGGACTGCCATGGCCGCTTCCGTCAAGTCTCTTGGCATCGATCGCCTCAACGTTGATGAGCGCATCGCGCTTGTGGAGGAGATTTGGGAGAGCATAGCCGCCGATCCTGCGGCATTGCCTTTGAGCGATGCCCAGCGCGCCGAACTCGACCGCAGGATCGCCGATCACGACGCCAGCCCTGAGACGGTAATTTCCTGGGCTGAAATCAAGGCTTCGGCGCTCGCTCGTATTGGCAGGTGAGCATCCGCACGGTACTTCTTCGCGCCGCCCAGGCGGAGTTCGAGGAGTCCGCAGCTTGGTACGAAGCCCAACGTCCTGGGCTTGGCAGTCTGTTCATCGCGGAAGTCGAGCGGACCCTCGCACTGGTCGAAAATTCGCCTTTAGTGTTCCCGGCAGTACACCATGGCTTGCGTTGCGCTCGTGTCCGTCGGTTCCCCTTCTCCGTCCTCTATCGTCCGGATACCACTGGCAACCTGGTCTTTGCCATCTTTCACGCCCGGCGCAGCCCGGCCCATTGGCGCTCGCGAACGCGACATTGCGCGCTGTGGGGAAGGTGGGTGGCAGCCCCTGCCGGCTGGCCTCGGCGCCCGAATCAGTCAATACCGTTGCTGCCTTCCGGCCCTGGCG
>JANYBA010000056.1 GCA_025360985.1 Gammaproteobacteria bacterium
CACCCACTTTCTGATTTCTTTCTCCCCTCTCCCGCTGGCGGGAGAGGGGCAGGGGTGAGGGTGCGCCCTCGCCTGATCATCCGGAGATGCCGATGTCCAAGCCCCATACCCGCGAACAGTGGCAGGCCCGCGCCACCGCCCTGCATATCCGTAGCCAGGCCTTTATCGATGGCCGCTACGTCGATGCCGCCTCCGGCAAGACTTTCGACTGCGTCAGCCCGGCCGACGGCCGCGTGGTCGTGGCAGTGGCCGAATGCGAAGCCGAGGACGTCAACCGCGCCGTGACGGCGGCGCGCAAGGCTTTCGAATCCGGTGTCTGGGCCGACCAATCGCCGGTCAAGCGCAAGCGCGTGCTGGTCAAGTTCGCCCAGTTGATCGATGCCCATGGCGAAGAGCTGGCCTTGGTCGAATCCCTGGACATGGGCAAGCCGGTCGGCGATGCCCTGGCGGTTGACGTTGCCGCGACCGTGCGTTGCATGAACTGGACCGGCGAGGCGATCGACAAGGTCTACGACGAAGTCGCACCGACCGGCCACGACGAGCTTGGCCTGGTGACGCGCGAACCGCTGGGGGTGATCGGCGCCATCGTGCCCTGGAATTTCCCGATGCTGATGGCCAGCTGGAAGATCGCGCCGGCGCTGGCGATGGGCAATTCGGTAGTGCTCAAGCCGTCCGAGAAATCGCCGCTGACGGCGATCCGCCTGGCCGAGCTGGCGATCGAAGCCGGCATACCGCCGGGCGTGCTCAACGTGATCCCGGGCTTCGGCCTGGGCGCCGGCGAGCCGCTCGCCTTGCACATGGACGTCGACGGCATCGTTTTCACGGGTTCCACCGCGGTCGGCAAGCACCTGCTGCAATGCGCGGGCCGTTCCAACCTCAAGCGCGCCTACATGGAATGCGGCGGCAAGAGCCCGAACATCGTCTTCGCCGATGCGCCCGACCTCAAGTCCGCGGCGATCGCGGCGGCCGGCGCCATTTTCTACAACCAGGGCGAAGTCTGCACGGCCGCCTCGCGCCTGCTGGTGGAACGTTCGGTCAAGGACGAATTCCTGGCGATGGTCGTCGAGGCCGGGCGCAAGATGCAGCCTCGCCATCCGTTCGAGCCGGGCGCGCCGATGGGCGCGATGGTCGACGAAGTGCAGATGCAACGCGTGCTCGGTTTCATCGACAAGGGCCACGCCGAAGGCGCCAGACTTGCTCTCGGCGGCAAGCGGGTACTGCAGGAAACCGGTGGCTACTACATCGAGCCGACCATCTTCGACGAAGTGGCGCACGAGATGACGATTTCGCGCGAGGAGATCTTCGGGCCGGTGTTGTCGGCGATCGCGTTCGAAAATGAGGACGAGGCGCTGCGCATCGCCAACGACTCGCCCTATGGCCTGGCCGCCGGCGTCTGGACCAACGACCTGTCGCGCGCGCACCGCGTCGCGCGCAAGCTGCGCGCCGGCAGCGTCTGGGTGAACTACTGGGATGGCGGCGACATGACCGCGCCGTTCGGCGGTTACAAGCAGTCGGGCAACGGCCGCGACAAATCCCTGCACGCCTTCGACAAGTACACCGAGGTCAAGGCGACCTGGATAAACCTCAAGCCCTGATCGAATTCAGAAGCCGAATCTTGCTCCGGCGCCGAGCAGGGTCAGCAGGCCGAGCCCGGCGAAGATCGCCGCCGCCACCGAGTGCATCAGCTTCATCGGGATCCTTGCCGCCAAGCGGTCGCCGATAAAGACCGCGGGCACGTCGGCAAGCAGCATGCCAAGGGTCGTGCCCAGGATCACCAGCACCGGCGTGCCGTAGTGCGCGGCCAGCGCGACCGTCGCCATCTGGGTCTTGTCACCCATCTCGGCCAGGAAGAACGTGACCAGGGTGGCGCCGAAGACGCCGAATCTGGTCGCGACCCGCGTCTCCTCTTCCTCGATCTTGTCCGGAATCATCGTCCAGGCCGCCATTCCCAGGAAGGACAGGCCGAGAACCCAGCGCAGGATCCCCGGGCTCACGACCTGGGTGATCCAGGCGCCCAATGCACCGGCCAGGCCGTGATTGACGAGGGTCGCGACCAGGATGCCGGCGATGATCGGCACGGGTTTCTTGAAGCGCGCCGCCAGGATGAAGGCCAGCAGCTGCGTCTTGTCGCCGATCTCGGCGAGCGCGACCACGCCGGTGGAAACGA
>JANYBA010000179.1 GCA_025360985.1 Gammaproteobacteria bacterium
GCACTGCGGCGACATGCCGCATCGCGGGATGATGGTTCGGCGCGTACAGGAACGCGAGTCCGGTGTCCGCAAGGCATTGCGCGACTTGCGTCGGGGTCAGTTCGATTTTCGCACCGAGCGCTTCGAGCACATCGGCGCTGCCGGATTTTGACGACACGCTGCGATTGCCGTGCTTGGCAACTTTCGCGCCCGCTGCAGCGACGACGAACATGCTTGCGGTGGAGATATTGAAGGTCTGCGCGCCATCGCCACCGGTGCCGACGATATCGACCAGGTGTTCGCGATCCGGTACCTCGACCTTCGCTGCGAATTCCCGCATCACGGTCGCGGCAGCGGCGATTTCACCGATGGTTTCCTTCTTCACCCGCAGGCCGATCAGCAGGGCCGCGGTCATCGCCGGCGAAACTTCGCCGCGCATGACCTGGCGCATGAGGTCGACCATTTCGTCGAAGAAGATCTCGCGGTGGACGATGACGCGCTGCAGGGCATCGTGCGGGGTGATCGCCATCATGGCTGGCCGATGAAATTGCGCAGCAGGTCGTGGCCGTGCTGGGTCAGGATCGATTCGGGATGGAATTGCACGCCTTCGACGGGCAGGGTTTTGTGGCGCAGGCCCATGATCTCGTCGAAGCCGCCGTCGGCGCTCTCGGTCCATGCGGTGATTTCAAGACAATCGGGCAGCGAGTCGCGTTCGACCACCAGCGAGTGGTAACGGGTCGCTTCGAAGTCGTCGGGCAGGCCGGCGAACACGCCTCGGCCGGTATGGCGGATGCGCGAGGTCTTGCCGTGCATGATCGTCCTGGCGCGCACGACCTTGCCGCCGAAGGCCTGGCCGATGCTCTGGTGGCCGAGGCAGACGCCGAGGATCGGCACCTGGCCCGACAGCCTGGCCAGCACTTCAAGCGAGACGCCGGCCTGGTCGGGCGTGCACGGACCGGGCGAGATAACGATGCGCGCGGGCTTGAGCGCGGCGATCTCATCGACCGTCATGGCATCGTTGCGCACGACTTTCACTTCCTGCCCCAACTCGCCGAAGTACTGGACGAGGTTGTAGGTAAAACTGTCGTAGTTGTCGATCATGAGCAGCATGGTCGTGACTCTTTTGTTGGCAACATCAGGCGATCCGCCTGACAAATGAGAGGAACCAGGGCGCGAGGCTGAAGCCGAATCTGGGGTTTATTTCGAAGATGCATGGGCGGCCGTCGACGATCTTGTAGTTGATGCAGCAAAGTCCGTCGAAATCGATCGACCGCAGTATCGCCGCAAACAGGCCCAGGTGATGATTGCGGCAAATCCTCGAGTAGCTCGCCGCGCAGCCCTTGCCCTTCGTGTGCAGATCGTCCTTGAATACGAACTTGATGCTGATCGCGCAGGCGATTTTCCCGTTCCGGACAAGGATGTGCGTGGTGTATTCATCCCTGCCGAGGACGAATCGCTGACGAAAATAATCCGGATGGTCCAGCAGCTCGGAATATTCCAGCTCCTGTTCCGCATTCGAGACGACGTGGCAATTCGCGGCACACTCGTCCAATCTTTTTTTCAGTATGTAGGGGTAAGGCAGGCGGCCGCCCATTTCCGGTACGCATGCGCCAAAGCCATTGGCAATAAGTGCCTTGTTCAACAAATGCTTGTCGTCGCACAGGACAATGCTTTCCATGCTCGGGATCGGAATCGGATTGTCGGCGAGCAGCTGGCGCAGGCCATCGAGTTCAACGAGCTCGGATATCTTCAAAGGCACGACCAGATCGTGGCTGCGGATATTCTCCTGGCTAAGTTCGGCAAAACTCACCTGGTCGCGCGTGTCCCGAAACGAAGTCCGAAGCAATGCCTCCCACTCAGTCTTCGGAAACAGGATTTTCAGCTTGCGTCGCACGAACCGGCGCGAGCGAAAATTCTCGAGATCCAGGAATAGCCGGTTGGTGTTGAGGCCATCCGTTTCGCCATCGGGCGTACGAAACACGTAGTCCGTTTCAAATTTGGTGGTTTTGCTCCTGATCCAATCGCTCGCCCGGAGGAAATAACCCTTACCCACCCGGTAGATCGTCAAAAGTAAATAGGCGAACGCGGCAATGGCGACGGACTGCCCAATCAACAGGGCGCGGCCGTGCCGGAACGACCCCGTCTCCCGCGAAATGACCCAGCTGGCGGCGAGCGCGACAAGCGCCGGCGTTACGGCGATGAACGGCCTGGCCAAAGGCGCCACGCTGAGGACTTTGCACATCGCGAACGAATAGGCGATGCATGCAGCGACGAGCACGGGAAACACTTGATCGTTCGCCGGCAAGGCAACGGCATGGACGAACGCCAACCACGCGAACGAAGCGACGATGAATATCTTCAGATCGCGGCGGCGCGTTTTCGTCATGCTGGCCATGGCAATATCAAATCACCCTCAAAGCCCGCTCGCCGCTTGCGCCACGGCGCGAAACAGCGCGCGGCCCTTGTTCATGGTCTCGTCCCATTCCGTCGCCGGGTCGGAGTCGTAGACGATGCCGGCGCCGGCCTGCACGTGCAGGCGGCCGTCCTGGATCACCGCAGTGCGGATGGCGATGGCGGTGTCGGCGTCGCCCCACCAGCCGAGGTAACCGACCGCGCCGGAATAGATATTGCGCTTGATCGGTTCCAGCTCGCGGATCACTTCCAGCGCGCGGATCTTCGGCGCGCCCGACACCGTGCCCGCCGGGAACGTCGCCTTGAGCACGTCGGCGAATTTCTGGTCGCCGCGCAGCTTTCCCGTGACTTCGGAAACGATGTGCATCACGTGCGAGTAACGCTCGATCACGAATTGCTCGCCGACCTTGACGCTGCCCGGCTCGGCCACGCGACCGACGTCGTTTCGGCCGAGGTCGATCAGCATCAGGTGCTCGGCGCGTTCCTTGGGATCGGCGAGCAGCTCGGCTTCCAGCGCGAGGTCCTGCTCGTGGGTCGCGCCGCGCGGACGCGTACCCGCGATCGGCCGAACCGTCACTTCGCCGGCCTGCAGACGCACCAGGATTTCCGGCGAGCTACCGACCACCTGGGTGCCGCCGAGGTCGAGGAAGTACATGTAGGGCGAAGGATTCATCGCCCGCAGCGCGCGGTAGACGTCCACCGGTCGCGCCCGGAACGGCACGCTCATGCGCTGGCTGAGCACGACCTGGAAAATATCGCCGGCACGGATGTAATCCTTGGCCGTTTCCACCGCGGCGATGAAACCCTCGCGGGTGAAGCCGGACACGAAGTCTTCTTCTTTCAGCAGCGAAGGATCGAGAACGTCCGGGTAGGAAGCGCCGGCATGGCGCAATCGATGGACCAGCGCGTCGAGCCGACGCTGCGCCTTGGCCCAGGCCTGCGGCTCGGAAGGATCCGCGTGCACGATCAGGTACAGGCGGCCCTTGAGGTTGTCGAATACCGCGACTTCCTCACTGAGCATCAGCAGCGCATCGGGGGTGCCGAGCTGGTCGGGTTTGTGACCCCCGCTCTCAATCAATTCGCGCAGCCGAGGCTCGATCCAGCCAATGGATTCGAAGCCGAAATAACCGACCAGGCCGCCGGTGAATCCCGGCAGTCCGGGCAGGCGCGGCACTCGAAATTCTTCGCGCAGGCGGTCGATCTCGGCGAGCGGATCGGCGAGTTCGCGCGCTTCGATGACATCGCCGTGCTCGCGCACTTCCAGCGAGTGACCACGGAACACATACGTGCGTTTGGCCGGCAAGCCGATGATCGAATAGCGGCCCCAGCGCTCGCCGCCTTCGACCGATTCGAACAGGTAGGTGTGCGGGCCGTCGGCCAGCTTGAGGTACACCGACAGCGGCGTATCGAGGTCGGACAGCACTTCGCGCACGACCGGGATACGGTTATGACCGGCGGCGGCGAGCTGTCGGAAGTCGTCGGAAGAGAGCAAGAGTATGGTCCGGGAATCGGGAGGGGTAGCGCCGAGGCGTCGGCTCGGCCATTGCACTATCGCGACCGCCGAGGCGGGCGCAATGCCACGTCAGTTCAGCGCCACCATCGCCAGTTAAGGCTGGCGAAATCGTGCACTAGGGCGTGTTCCCGGACCATGTCGGCACTTTATCAGGGCCACGCGCCAATGCAAGCCACAGGCGCAACATGAACCGCGTGGACATTATTTGCCCAGCATGTACAGCTGCCACAGGTCGCGCCGGCTCATGTGCAGCAAGGGTTTGATGGTGAGCAGGGCGGTCGGGCCGACGCTGCGCTCGAGATAACGCATTTCCTCGAGTTTCTCGGCGACCTGCGGATCCTCGACGACCTCGATGCCGTTCTCGCGCATCATCAATACGCCCTTGGCGCGCAACGCCAGTTCCACGTAAATGCGCAGGTAGCACACCAGGTCGGCCACCACCGGGCCGCTGAAACGGCCGCGCAGCCCGTGCAGGTAGCGACCGGTCGGCGATTCGCTGAACGCGCCGGAATCGAGCATTTCCAGCAATTCGCGATCGTTGTCGAAGCCCTGCCCGATCCAGCCCTCGACCGCGCGCTCGCTGCGCAGGAACACCCAGTACATCAGCAGCGGCAGCGATACCATCACCAGCATGGTCTCCTGGACCGGCGGCAACATGAAGCTGTTGAACGCCGCGTGGATCAGCACCGCCACGAACAGCGGCGGCAGGACCGCGCGCAAATCCATGGCGCCGCGGCGGTCGGTATTGGCCAGCAGCATTGCCGCGAAAATCGCCTGCACGCCGCCGTGCAGGACCGCCGTGCCGAAACCGCGCACGATCCAGACCGCCACGTGGCTATTGGCCAACTCATTGAGGTAGTAGAGGTTTTCGACCAGCGCAAAGCCGGCGCCGACGGCGAAGCCAAACACCGAAGCGTCGACCAGGAAGCCGATCCGATGCCGGCGCACCAGCACCAGGATCACCGTTGCCTTGAAAGTTTCCTCGACCAGTGGACCGCCGTAACGCGAATAAGCGGCGAAATCGAAGCCAGACGCCCGAATCAGCCACGAGTTGGCCAGGAAACTGGCGCCAGCGGCGAGCATGCCGAGAACGATCACCAGAACCACGTCGCGCAGCCGCACCAGCTTGTAGCTGTCCAGCAGCATCAGCGTCGCCAGGAAGCAGAGTACCGGCAGCAGGCCGATGCACGCGCGCAACAACACCGCCAGCGCCACGATCACCGCACCTTGAGTGAAAACAGCCACTCTTCGCCGACTTTGTCGCCGTGCTCGAATCCTCGCGCATAGCCCAGCGACATCGTCATCGGCAAATGATTGAGCACCGAGATGTTGAAATCCAGCTGCAGCCCCGCGTTGGTGTAGGTCCGCCGGCCGCCGGCCAGGCTGTGGTCGACGGTCAGCGCACCGACGAAAACAGCCGGTCGGATGTAGCTCAGGTAGAACCCGGGGCTGCCGACCGCCTCGAAACGGATCGGCGGGGCGTTCCACTCGAGCACCGACTTGAAGAATCGCTGGCCACCGACCGCGTCGATGTCGAATCCCGGAAAGGTCTGGGGCAGGCGGTAGCGCTTGACTTCGCGATTGTCGACGTAGTTGTTCTGGAACCCGCCGAAGTAGAAGTTGGCGAGGCTGTTGCTGCTCTCGCCATTGGCGCTGCCGGCAGCGTTGTACAGCCAGATCGACGAGTTCTTCAGCGGCAGCGCGAAGCCGAAGTCGAAGGTCCCGTAGTACTTCGGCACGGTGCCCTCGATGGTATGGTCAACCGTCATGAACACCGACCAGTCGTAGCCCTTCTCGTGGTCGACGCTGGCCTGGGACCGCCGGGCGTTGCTGAACTCGAGGCCGACCTCGGCGGATTCGAGCTCGCTGACGTTGCTGGCCACGTTCTGGTTGGACGGCAGCGTATCGAGTCCGGTGAACTTGCTGACTTTGGCGCTGAAATCGAGCCGCCTGGGATCGTCCAGGATCAAGGACTTCTTGTAACCGAGGCTCAGGGCATCGCCTTTCCGGCTCCGCTTGGTCGGCCCGAACAGGTCGTAGAAGTCCGCCAGGTTGTGCCAGTACTGCGCGTGCCAGTTCAGCGCCTTGAAATCGACGTTGGCGTGGAATTTCTCACTGGAAGGCACGTCGCCCGTGATCGAATAGCTGGTCGCGACGGACAGGTTGTACAGATGCAACGGATCGGCGAAACCGAACTGCCAGCCCAACGCCGCCGTGCCCAGGTAACCCTCCAGGATCGGGTAGCGATTGTCCGTGCGCATCTCGTGGAGCGGCACGTACTTGCCCTTGTTGGTCGTCATGGAATCGAGCGGGACCGCCGCCGGCGATCCCACCTGCCACGATTTGACCACCGGATGCTGCCGCACGATTTCGTTCCCCAGGAACGTGATCGCGCCGACGTCCGGCAATGGCACCGGGTTGAGCATCATCGGCACGAAACCGGTGCCGGTGTATTCCAGGGCCAACAGCGTTCCATCCGGGCGCGGGATCGGCCGGAAGAACCCCGTTTCCGCATTGGTGACCGCCTCGATCTTGTTGCTGGCGATCTCGAACCGGAAGATGTTCGAGACGCCCGTGTAGTAGGAACTGCCGTACAGGAAGCGCCCGTCGGGCGAGAACACGAAGCCTTCGGGCATGGCCACCCCGAAGTCGAACTGCGCCAGGGGTTCGAACACGCCTTTGGAGAGCGCGTCGATGGCGAACACGCGCAGGAACTTCCGGCCATCGATCTCTTCCACCGTCGCCGACAGCAGCTTGCCGTCGGGCGATATGTCCAGGTCGTAGAAAACCTGCCCGTAGGCGGGCTCCTTGACCTGCTTCCAGTCCTTGTACGGGAATGGGCAGCGCACCACCGTCGCGTAGCCGTTCTCGTGGCGCACTCCCCACAACGATCGGTCCGCCTTGTTGAAGGCGAGGTCGCCGATGCGGGAATCGCGTTGCAGCATGCGCACCGAACCGCTGCCGAGGTCGAGCGCCATCAGGTCGCGGTAGGCGATGTTGTCGCTGGTGTAGAAAAACGTCCGCGTGGCCGGATCGAAAGCCGTCGATGCGACCTGGAACTTCCGCGATCCCTTGAGATCGACGAGGCGCGTGAGATGGCCATCGGCGAGCGAGACCTTGCCGATGTGGGGAACCACGCCGGGGTACTGAAACCCGCCGATCATCGTGCCGTCGGCTTCGTCGACGTAGGATTTCGAAATGGACCCGAGCGCCACCGAACTCACCCGATGCCCGACGGTCAGCGGGAACTGCCGCACCTGCTTCAGGTTCGCTTCCTGGAACCCGTGTTCCCAGGCGATCCACTCGTCCCAGGCCGTCGCCAACGGCTTGCCAAAAACGCGGGCGAACTGGTCGCCGTAGTAGCGATCGCTTTGTTCGTCGCGGCTGAGCCACTGGATGACTCGTTCCGGGGAATAGACCAGCGCGAGGTAGCTGAAGAACCGGGTGCCGTACAGGTAGGCATTGGTCGTCGTCTGGAAATCGATTTCCGTTCCCTCGGAAACCAGGCCCAGTGGCCGGTAGAAGTGCGCGGCGTCGCGCACCATCGCGCGAAAGACCATTTCGTCGTAGCCACCCTGGGCGCGGCCGATTCCGCCGGACATCCAGGTTTCCATGAATACGGCGGAACCTTCGGTATACCAGCGCGGCGTGCTGTCGCGGGGTGTGGTGAGGTAGTTGTAAAGGATGGTTTCCGGGTGTTCGTTGGTTACCCAAGGCTTGCCGCCGAAGAATCGCCGCCAGAAACGGTCACGCTGGTTCCACGCATCCAGGGTGGCGATATGGGTGAGCTCGTGGTTCGCGAGCGAGTAGAAGCGATCGCTGGTGACGAAGGTCTCGAAGGTATGGTTTGCCGGCGAAACTTCGAGCGATACCAGGTTTCGTGGCGAAACTCCCGCCGAGCCGTTGGCGTAGTCGGTGAAATCGGTGAGGACGACGGTGACTTCTTCGTACGGCTTCCAGTGGTAGATCTTTTCCTGGAACAGCAGGGAATTGATCAGGCTGCGGGCGGCGTGCGGCGACAGGTAAGTTTGGTTCGGATCCTGGTAGACCAGGCGCAACTCATCGGTCTGCAGCTGGTCCAGGGCCAAGGAATCTGCGTACGCGGCCTGGCTCCCGAACATCGAGCACGACAACAGCCCGGCTGAGCACGTCGTTACAACCTTCATCGCCAATTCCCCATTCGCGAGCGCGGCCGCGGGCAACCCAGCAAACCTTACATGAAAAAAGCCGCCTGCAGCTAGCAGGCGGCTCGTTCGAACTGGCTGGAATCCTTGTCTAAGCCAGTGGTCCAAGCCACTGGTCTAAACCAGGCAAGCCTCAGTCGTTGGCGTGCTTGTCGGTCGCGTCGTTGGCCAAGGCCGCACGGAAACCATCGCTCGCCAGCGCCGCGCGGAAGCCGTCGTTCGCCAAGGCGGCGCGGAAGCCGTCGTTCGCCACGGCGGCGCGGAATCCGTCGTTGGCCAAGGCGGCGCGGAAACCGTCGTTCGCCAGGGCAGCGCGGAAGCCGTCGTTCGCCAGGGCAGCGCGGAAGCCGTCGTTCGCCAGGGCGGCGCGGAAGCCGTCGTTCGCCAGGGCGGCGCGGAAGCCGTCGTTCGCCATCAGGGCGCGGAAGCCGTCGCTGGCCATGTAGGCCGAGAGCTTGCGATCGCCCTGGATCATCCGGAATGTGTCGGACTGCAGGAACTTCGCAGTCCCTTCATCACCGAGAACGACGTCGGAAGCACCGATCGGAGCCGCCTGGTAGCGCTGCGCCGCGACGATGGTGCCGGCGACATCACTGGGCTGTGGCGGGTAGTTCAAACCGATGTAAGCAACCGCGCCGATGCTGGCGGCGAGACCCAAGAGAGCCAATTTCTTGCTGTTCTTCATGACGATCCTTCCTTGTCCGTGGTGCGGTGATGTTGCCAGAGCGTCCCGTTTGGGCGCTATTGGTACCCCTGTACCTATACCTGAAATCAAGTCGTTTGCAGCCGGTGCATGACTGGAATACGGGTCAAGGCCCGAAAGGTTGGTCGGTCCGGTGGATTTCGACGGCAGCCCGGCGACAATTCTGTCGTGCAGTGCAGCATCAACCGGCGCCGGCGCCATCCCGGCGAGCATGGCGCTGACCTTCACCAGGTCGGCATGCAAGGCGGCGGCATCCGGATCGGCAAGCAGGCGCTGGCCGAGCTCGGCGCGCGCGCCGGCGTCGAGTTCGCCGTCGATTGCGGCGTGGATCAGTTCGAGGGTGCGCGGGTCGACCATGTCAGAGCTTTCCCTTGGCAAGCAGCAAGTCGCGCAGCGCCTGGCGGGCGGTGAACAGCCGCGATTTCACCGTTTTCACGGCGCAATCCAGGATCTGCGCAATCTCTTCGTAACTGCATTCCTGCACGTGCTTGAGCACGATGACAGTGCGGTATTCCATCTTGAGCGACATCAGCGCCCGCTGGATGGCGGTATCGGACTGACCCTGCGCGGCCAGGGCATCCGGGCCGCCGTGTTCACTCTCGACATCGTCGACCAGGGGCTCCGAACGCTGCCGGACCCGCACCAGGTCGACCGCCTCGTTGACCGCGATCCGGTACAGCCAGCTGGAAAAACGCTGGTTCGGATCGAACTGGTCGAGGTGTTCGTATGCCTGGAGAAAGGCGGTCTGGGTCACGTCGCTGGCGTCCTCACGGTGGTTCAGGACCCGGTACGCCACCCCGAAGACTTGCCGCTGGTAGCGGGCAAGCAGGACTTCGAAGGCCCGGCGATCACCGCCCTGGCATTGCTGCACCAGCGCGGCGTCTGAGTCGTCAGTCATGAATACGGGCGCGAGTGGAAAAGGTTGGTCGCATCGTTTCAGCCCGGCGTGCGCTCGACGTCGAAGACCTGGTCGAAACCCGAGAACTTGAAAATGTCGTGGATATGGCTGTTGACGTTGACCAGCCGCAAACGGCCGCCGCCGGCCATCAGGCGCTTGTGCGCCTTGAGCAGCAGGCCCAGTCCGGCGCTGGAAATGTACTCGAGCCGGCCGAAATCGAAATCGGCCGGACCGTCGGCCGCGTCCAGGAAGGCCTGAGCCTTCGCGCACTGGGCGGCGTCCAGCCGACCGCTAAATTCGATCCTGCCCTTCTCGCCAAAGCCGATCTCGAACATCAGGCACCCCCCCGGTATTTCCTGAACGTGATCAGGCTGCGTCGTCCAGAATAGTCGTAGTCGATGGTGTCCACCAGCCGACGGATCAGATGCAGGCCCAGCCCGCCGGGTCGGCGCTGCTCGACCGGCAGGTCGATATCGGCGTCGGGCGCCTGGGTCACGTCGAAACGGTCGCTGTCGGGATCGGCCAGGCGGCAAACCAGCGCGCTCGGCTGGCAGACGATCGTCAGTTCCAGTTCGCCGTCGCCGGTCGGG
>JANYBA010000186.1 GCA_025360985.1 Gammaproteobacteria bacterium
TCGATGCCACCGATGTACTGGTCGACCGGCAGCCAGTAGTTTGCGCGGGCGTCGACCAGGTCGGCGGCGCCAGGCGCGGTGCCGGTGCCGGAAGACCAGTTGCCGGTGGTCTTGCCCGAAGACGTCGTCTTCATGGGCACCGGCTCGCCGATCAAGGCCGATCCCGAGTGGCGCAAGACCACTTGCCCGAACTGCGGCGGTCCGGCCGAGCGCGAAACCGACACCTTCGATACCTTCATGGAATCGAGTTGGTATTACGCGCGCTACACCTCGCCTGGCGCCGCCGACCTGGTCGACGCCCGCGCAAACTACTGGCTGCCGGTCGACCAGTACATCGGTGGCATCGAGCACGCGATCCTGCACCTGATGTATTTCCGTTTCTACCACAAGCTCATGCGCGACGCCGGCCAGGTCGACAGCGACGAACCGGCGACCAACCTGCTCTGCCAGGGCATGGTGATCGCCGATACGTTCTATATCGAAAAAGGCGGCCAGAAAGACTGGATCAATCCGGCCGACGTCGAGGTGCAGCGCGACGAACGCGGCCACATCGTCCGCGCCGTGCACCGCGACAGCCGCGCGGAAGTCCGGATCGGCGGCACTGAGAAGATGGCCAAGTCCAAGAACAACGGCGTGGATCCGCAGACCATGGTCGACAAGTACGGCGCCGACACCGTGCGCCTGTTCTCGATGTTCGCGGCGCCGCCGGAACAATCGCTGGACTGGAACGAATCCGGCGTCGAGGGCATGGCGCGCTTCCTGCGCCGCCTGTGGGCGCAGGCGCACAAGCACGCCGCCGCCGGCCGGCCGCCTGCGCTCGACGTCGGCGCCTTGTCGGCCCACGGCAAGACGCTGCGCCGGCAACTGCACGAGACCATCCAGAAAGTCGGCGACGATTATGGTCGCCGGCACACTTTCAACACCGCGATCGCGGCGGTGATGGAACTGCTCAATGCCGTTTCGAAGTTCGACGAAGCCGGCGCCAACGCCCGCGCCTTGCGCCAGGAAGCCTTCGAGGCGGCGACGCTGCTGCTCAACCCGATCACGCCGCACGCCAGCCATGCCTTGTGGCAGGCGCTTGGCCATGCCGAGGCAACGCTCGAGGACCTGCCGTTCCCGCAAGCCGACCCGAGCGCCCTGGTCCGCGACGAAGTGACGCTGGCGGTGCAGGTAAACGGCAAACTTCGCGGTACCATTGCCGTGGCCGTGGGCGCGCCCCGGGAAGAAGTCGAGGCGCTCGCGCTGGCCGATGCCAACGTCGTCAAATTCATGGAAGGCCTGGCGGTGAAAAAAATCATCGTCGTGCCCGGCAAGATCGTCAATATCGTGGTGGGGTAACGCATGCGTCGAGTTCTGATCACCGTCCTGTCCGTCGCCGCCTTGTCGGCCTGCGGTTTCCATCCGCGCGCGCACATCGACATCTCCGCCACGCTCGGGCCGGTGACGGTGCAGTCTTCCGACATGTACAGCCCGCTTGGACTGGAGCTGGCGAACGCGCTGACCCGCGCCGGCGCCCAGTCGGCGGCACCGGGGATGACCTCGGCAGTGCTGAAGATCACCGGCGAGCAATGGCAGACCGCGCCGCTGTCGGTCGACCAGTTCGCCCAGGTGCGCGAATACGTCACGCGCTACAAGGTGTCGTTCGCGCTGCAGTCGGTCGAAGGCAAGCCGCTGATCGAACCGCAGGACATCGAGCTCTCGCGCGAATACACCTACGACCAGAATGCGTCCGCCGGTAGCCCGGCCGAACAGGAATTGATCCAGAAGGAACTGCGCCGCGACATGGAAGCGGCCATCCTGCGCCGATTGGACGTCGCGCTCCGCCGCCAGCCCTGATGGAGCTCAAGCCGGACCGATTCGAACGCCAATTGGCGGGCGAACCGCTTCGACCGGTTTACCTCATCGCCGGCGACGAACCGCTGCTCGTGCAGGAATGCGCCGATGCCTTGCGGGCACGGGCCCGTGAAGAAGGCTACGGCGAGCGCGAGGTCTTCGAGGTCGACGCCAGTTTCGACTGGAACACCTTGTCGATGGGCATGGCCTCGTTGAGCCTGTTCGCCAGCCGGCGCCTGTTCGACCTGCGCCTTCCGACCGGCAAGCCCGGGCGCGAGGGCAGTGAGGCGATCCGCGCCTATTGCGAAAATCCGGCGCCGGACACGGTGCTGCTGATCACCGCGCTGGAATGGAGCAAGCAGCACGCCGGCAAGTGGAGCGAGGCGATCGCCCGCGTCGGCCACCTCGTCACGGTCTGGCCGGTGCGCCCGAACGAACTGCCGGACTGGCTCGAGCGGCGCTTGCGCAGCCGCGGCCTGCTCGCGGAGCCGGCGGCCTTGCAGCTCTTGGCCGAGCGCGTGGAAGGCAACCTGCTGGCTGCCGCCCAGGAAGTCGAAAAGCTCGCGTTGCTCTTGTCCGCTGTCAGTGGAAAGGGCGCTGCTATTGACGAAACAACGATGGCGAAATTGGTCGCCGATTCTTCGCGTTACGACGTCTTCCAACTGATCGAGGCCGCGCTCGCCGGCGATGCCGGCCGCTGCCGCCATCTCGCCCAGGCCTTGCGCGCGGAAGGCGCGCAGGTGCCGGGCCTGATGCCGATGATCGCCAGGGAATTGTTGCTGGTCGCCGGACTGGCGCGGATCGAAGGCGAAGGCGGAAACCTGGCGGGCGCCATGCGCGACGCGCGCATCTGGGACAGCAAGCAGGCGCTGTACCGGCGCGCGCTTGCGCGGCATTCGTCCCGGCAATGGGAAGCCTTCGCCGGCGCCGCCGGCAAGGTCGACCTGATGTCGAAAGGGCGCTTGCCGGGGGACGCCTGGCTGGCGCTGGAGCGCCTGCTCGCCAGCGTCGCCGATGCCCGCGCGGTCCGCATGCTGGCCTCGTGAGCCTGCTCCTGCTCTACGGCGGCACCTTCGATCCGGTGCATGCCGGGCACCTTGCCGTGGCGCGCGCCGCCCGCGACGCCTTCGCCACCGAAGTCAGGTTCATTCCTGCGGCCGACCCGCCGCACCGACCGGCGCCCGGCGCCAGCGCCGAGCAACGCGCGCGGATGATCGCCCTGGCGATCGCCGACGAGCCCGGCATGCTGCTCGACCGGCGCGAATTCGAGCGTGGCGGGCATTCGTACACGGTCGACACCTTGCGCGAATTCCGCACGGAACGAGGCGCGCGGGCGCCGCTGGCATGGCTGGTGGGTGCCGATGCCTTTCGCGGCCTCATCAGCTGGCGGGATTGGCAGGATTTGTTCGGGTTGGCGCACTTCGTGGTAGCCGAACGCGCGGGTCGCCGGCTCGACGCACTCGACGAGCCACTGCGCGCCGCCTGCGCGGGTCGCTGGTTGGACGAGCCTTCGGACCTGCTGGCGAGCTCGGCAGGCGGTCTGTACCGGCTCCGCAACGTCCTGCATCCCGCCTCGGCGACCGGCGCCCGGGAGGCCCTGGGTGCGGGCCGCGCCGAGCCCGGCTGGCTGGCGCCGCCCGTGGCCGCGTTCAT
>JANYBA010000187.1 GCA_025360985.1 Gammaproteobacteria bacterium
GTCTCGAGACGCTGCAAGCCACCGCCCGCGAGCGCAAGAACATCTTCGCCGCGCTGATGGAATCGGTGAAGACGCATTCGCTCGGGCAGATCAGCCGCGCTCTTTACGAAGTCGGCGGCGAGTACCGTCGAAACATGTAACGCGCATGTCCCGGCTTGCCGACCAACTCAAGCAAGCCGTGGCGGCGTTCGAAGCCTGTCGGACCCCGCCGGCCTTGATCGGGGGCCTGGCGCTGGCAGCGCATGCGGTCGTGCGGGCCACGCAAGACGTGGACTTCCTGGTCGACGCGGACGATGCGCAATTGGTGCATGACACGCTCATCGCCCTCGGCTATCGGTGCGTGCACCGTAGCGAGGATGCGGCCAACTACCTGCGCGATGACCAAGGGCTGGACCTGCTGTTCGCGCATCGACCGATCGCGCGGCGATTGTTGAACGATGCAGGCGAACTCGCGACCGCCCTGGGTCGACTGCATGTAATCAGCGCTGAGGGCCTGATCGGCTTCAAGATCCAGGCGTTTTCCAACGACCCGACGCGAACCAGGGACCTGGAGGATATTCGGGGCTTGTTGCGCGTCCAGCAGGAACGGCTCAACATGCAGGAAGTGCGCGACTATTTCGCGCTGTTCGACAAGATGGCGCTTCTGGATGAAATACTCGCCGAATTCACCGACTAGCGACCACTACGCGGTTCAGGAGCCGTTGGCCAGCCATGCGGGCGTCGGCTTCGTCGCTGCGCCACGCGGTGACTTGTCCGACTGGCTGGAGTTGATGGACGTCGTGGAAGTCCTCTGTCCCCGGTGGCCGGCGCGCCCACAGGTAGTCAAAGGCGAGTTTCGGCTGTGAGGCATCGAGCCGGCGGCATGCCGCGGGGCAGCGACCGGGTCGTCGCGAATCCAACACCTCCAAGCCACCGCCCGCGAGCGCAGGAACATCTTCGCCGCGCTGAAGGAATCGGTGAAGACCCATTCGCTGGGGCAGATCAGCCACGCGCTTTATGAGGTTGGCGGGGAATACCGGCGTAACATGTAGGCATCTGCCACGTCGGAGGGACGGCAATGGCAATGGTCGCTTGCCCCAATTGCGGACACTCCGTCAGCGCGACGGCGCCGGCCTGCATCTATTGCGGCCAGGCCGCGGTGGCGCAAACTCCCGCGGCGAGCGAGGCCGAATCGGCACCGGTTTCGGTCAGCGCGCCGACGGAGGCGGCCTTGGCCGAGGGCGGATGGATCCTCAAGCGCGGCCACAAGCAATTCGGACCGATGAGCGGCCAGGAACTGATCGGCTACTTCACTTCGAAGATGGCGGTGGCGACCGACACGGTCACTGGACCGGGTTGGCCGGATCCGGTGACCGCGAACGACGCCGCGCGCCTGTTGCAGGTTCCCGCGCCGCTGGCCGCCAGAGCCACCGCGCCTCCGCTGACGCACATCGTCTACGCCGAGCCGGCCTCCGCGTCATCGCGGCTCCCCAAGTTCGCGATCGGGCTGGGGCTGTTGTTGTTGCTGGCGGTGTTCGGCGTCTTCTTCGTGTTGAAGGCGCCGCCAAAAGCCCCTGCGGTCGCGGCCACGTCTTCGGCGTCCGACGGGGAGACGGCGCTGCCGACGCGCGAATTCGGGCCTGCCGATCCGAGTGACACCGCCACCGTCGAGCCGTCGGTCGAAGTCAAGACTGGCAGCCGGGATCGGATCGCGCGCGCCAGGGCGCTGCAGAACGACCAGAACTGGCAGGGCCTGCTCGACGAAACCGACCATTGGACCAGCGCCGATCTCGAAAGCGCGACGGCCTGGAATTTCCGCGGCATCGCCTTCGCGCGGCTGCGCGAGTACGCCCAGGCCATCGATGCCGAAAAGCAGGCCGTGCAGCTGGAGCCAGGCAACGCGACGGCCTGGAGCAACCTCGCCAACGACTATCTCGTCACCGGCAACCTGCCCGAAGCCGAAGCGAGTGCGCGCAGGGCCGTGGCGCTGGACGGCAGCCTGGCGCTGGCATGGAACAACCTCGGCGTCGCGCTGCAGGCGCAAGGCAAGCAGGACGACGCCATGGCCGCGTACCAGCGGGCGCTGGTCGCCAAGCCGGATTACGCGATCGCGTTGGCCAACGTCGGCGACCAGTACTTCGCGCGCAAGCTATACCCGGAAGCCATCGACGCCTACCAGAAGGCGCTGGCGGCGAGTCCCGGGAACGAGGTCGCAACCAGGGGGCTGGCCAATGCCCAGCAGATGCTGGCGAGGAGCGGAAAATAAACTAATCTTCATTGTGTGTTTTTTTCGGGGTCCGGAAATGAGGTCAGTCGCGCGCTGGTCGGTCCTGTTGCTGCTGGCCTGGGCGGTGGCCGATGCGCACGATCGGACCGGATTCACTTTCGTGCCCAAGGCCTGTGCGGCAGAACTCGCCAACGCGAACGCGACCTGCGGTTCCGTCAAGGTGCCGGAGGACTATTCGAAACCTTCCGGTCGCGCGATCGACTTGAATGCCATCGTGTTCAAGGCCACCGAGCCGAGCAGCGAGCGTGCCGCGCAATTCGACTTCGAGGGCGGCCCGGGATTTGCCGTGACCGATTCGGCGTCGTTCTACGCCACAGACGGCGCGGTGTACCGCACGCATCGCGACGTCGTGCTGGCCGACATGCGCGGCACCGGCGGATCGGGAGGACTGTTCTGCGCGAGTTTGGCGAACACCCCCGCGCGGGCGCCGATGTATCCGCCGGCCGCGGTGCGCGAATGCGCCAAGGCGCTGTCGTCCCGCGCGGACCTTCGCCAATACAGCACCGGCGCGGCTGCGCGCGACGTCGATGCCGTTCGCGAAGCCCTGGGCTATCGGCGGATCGATATCAACGCGCTGTCGTATGGCACGACGCTGGCGTTGCGCTACATCGCCGATTACCCGGAACACGTCCGGACGGCGGTGCTGATGGGGACGACGCCGGCCAGCAAGATGCCGCCCCGGAATCACGCGCAATCGGCCGAGCTGGGTCTCGATGCGTTGTTCAAAGCCTGCGCGGCCGATGCCTCCTGTGCGGAACGCTATCCGGATCCTGCCGCCGATCTCGACCGGGCGCTCAAGCGCCTGGACGCCGATACGCGGTCGCAATTCCTGGAAAAAGTCCGGACGCTGATGTACAGCCCGATGGCGTCCC
>JANYBA010000192.1 GCA_025360985.1 Gammaproteobacteria bacterium
AGATCCCTTTTTCTTCTATTGATGCTTCAAGCATCTCGCGCATTATTGATTGAAAAAGGGATCTGACCCCTTTTTCAACCACCCCAACGCGCCGGCGGCCGCGACGCGGCCGCTGGCGAAGCAGGCGGTCAGCAGATAGCCGCCCGTCGGCGCTTCCCAGTCGAGCATTTCCCCGGCGCAAAACACGCCAGGTTCCGACTTCAGCATCAGTCGCGAATCGAGCGCATCGAAACGCACGCCGCCAGCGCTGCTGATCGCCTCGGCGACCGGACGCGGGCGGAGCAAGGTCAGCGGCATGGCCTTGATCCACGTCGCGAGCGCGGTCGCGTCGTCCCGTTCGGACTTGGGCACGAACTCGAACACGAGTCCGGCCTGGACGCCTTCGATCCCGGCGCGTCGGCGCAAGTGTTCGCTGAGGCTACGGCCCGCCCGCGGTTTCTCAAGGCCAGCGCAGAGTCGTTCGAGAGAACGACCCGGCGCCAGGTCGAGCGCGATTTCGACTCTGCCGTTGGCGGCGATGGCGTCACGCAAGGTCGCCGACAGGGCGTAGACCAGGCTGCCTTCCAGACCATTGGCCGTGACCACGGCCTCGCCTTGCTGCGAACGCATTTCGCCTACGCGATCGCGCCACGAAATCACGACGGGTTTGATCGGCGCGCCGGCGAACCGCGTCGCGAAATGCTCGCTCCAGGCGACATCGAAGCCGCAATTCGAGGGCTGCAAGGGCGCGATGGCGATACCGGCCTGCGCCAGCCACGAGGTCCACTCGCCGTCGGAACCGAGTTCGGGCCAACTGCCGCCGCCGAGCGCGAGGACGATGGCGTCGGCGGCCACAATCCGTTCGCCGTCGGGCGTGGCGAAACGCAGGGCGCCAGCGCCGTTGAAATCCAGGCAACGATGCTGGACGTGGAAGCGCACGCCCTGCTCGCGCAAGCGCCGCACCCAGCCGCGCAGCAGCGGCGCGGCCTTCAGGTCGACGGGAAAGATGCGCCCGGAGCTACCGACGAAGGTTTCGACGCCCAGGCTCCGGGCCCATTGGCGAAGATCATCGGGGCCGAATGCGCGCAACCAGAGCTCGACTTCGGCGCGGCGCGAACCGTAACGATCCACGAACGCATCGAACGGTTCGGAATGGGTGAGGTTGAGCCCACCCTTGCCGGCGATCAGGAACTTGCGCCCGACCGACCCCATGCGATCGTACAGGTCGACGTCAGCGCCTGCGGCGCGTGCAGTCTCGGCCGCCATCAATCCGGCTGGTCCGCCGCCGATGATGGCGATCGACACCGATTTCTTTTCTGTCGTCATCGGGCGAATGCGGACGCACCGGCATGCTGCCGGTGCGTCCGCTTGCTGCTGTGGGACTTGGAGTATGCCGTCAGGCCCCTCGCTTGCCCAACTGCTTTACCCGGAGTGGGCGCTAGCTGCCGTCGAAGCCGTTGGAGAAGATCAGATCCGCGGCATCCACGGAGTCTTTGACCGTGACCCACTGCACCGTCACATTCATGCTGTATGCGCCGTTGCGAAGTGCCCAGGTCGTCGAATCGAACAGCTCCGGTCCGAACGAACGGTTGATGCGGTCATCCGCATCCGAATCGAACAGGACGCCGCCCGGATTCGACACCGCGAATTCAAACGTCTGTCCGCTGGTCGCGGTCGGCGTCGGCGGCATGTCGAGACCATCGGCGCGAGGATTGTCGTTGGTCAAATGAAGCACCGGTGCGCTGGCAGGATCGAGCACTTCGGTGGCGATCTGGCGCGTATTGTTCGCATCGATGTAGGTCGCTGACAGCAAGAAGCTGCCCGTAGTTATCGGATATACGCTCTCGCGTCCAGGCGTCACGGACGTCCCGACGGACGGGATGGTGAATGAGATGGAAACCGCCGCGCCAGGCGGATAGCCGGCCAAGGGTCCGCTGGTCAGATCGTTCGTGTTGATCAGGCCCTGCGCGATGACGGTGGTGCCGTGGGTCGACGTTGCGTGCAGATCCATGACCCACGGAATAACGATCGTGCCGGTAGGATCGAGGCCGTTGCCGGCGATGGTCTTGCCGTCCGGGGTGATGGAGTTGGCGGACAACAGGAAGAAGCCGGCCGGAATCTGGATATTGTTGGCGGCGGCGT
>JANYBA010000233.1 GCA_025360985.1 Gammaproteobacteria bacterium
GTCGGTCAGCGCCAACTACAACACCTTCGTGCTCAACGACGGCGACATCACCGCGACGGCCAATACCCACGACACCGACTATGGTTCGGCGGCGGCCATCGCCGTGAGCATGGCGTCCTACGGCACCAATGTGCTGGTGAACAACGGCACCATCACCGCGAATGGCAACGGCGCGCGGATTGCGGTCATGTCGAGCGAATATGCGGTGGCCGATATCTACAACCACGGCACCATGACCGGCTCGATCCAGACCGGCAATTACAGCGACTACCTGAAGAACTTCGACGGCGGCGTGTGGAACGCGCTGCAGGCCTCGTACTTCAATGGTGGCGACGATGTGATCGAGAACTACGGCACGATCAACATGTTCAACTCGGCCATCCACCTGGGCTCGTACACCAAGTACGGCAATCAGTTCTACAACTACGGCCTGATCAACGTGCGCGGCAACAGCCTGATCGACATGGGCGGCAATGAAGACCTGGTCGCGTACGCGAACCCGTATCCGTTCTACAACGGCGGCACGATCAGCTTCTTGGACGGCGCGCCGGACGACACCTTGACCATCCTGGGCGACTTCGCCGGCCACGGCAACCTGGTGGTCGACCTGAACGGCACGACCGCCAAGGGTGACCGCATGTACGTCGAGGGCGACGTGATCGAGCCGACCGTGCAGACCATCAGCGGCATCCTGCGGGCGCCGCCGGTGCAGCACTTCACCGAGATCCCGGTGGTGTACGTGTCGGGCACCAGCCTGTCGAGCGACTTCAAGATCGGTTCGATCGGCACGCCGAGCGACCTGTTCTACACGATGGCGTTCAGCGTGATCAGCCACATCGACGCCACCAACACCCACGACGACCTGTTCAACATCGGCATCAACGTCAACGGCCTGAGCGCCCGCGGCGTGATGGCGGCCTCGCTGGCGCCGGGGATCCAGAACCTGTGGCACGACGGCATCGGTACGGTGTTCCAGCGCGAAGGCACGGTGCGCGACTACGAGACCGGCCCGGCCCTGTGGCTGCGGACCTTCACCTCGGACGGCTCGATCAAGCCGGAAGCGGACGGCCGCAACTTCGGTAGCGGCGGCTCGCAGAACTTCGACCAGCGCAATTCGGGTCTGGAGTTCGGCTTTGCCTTCCACTTCAGCGAGCAGTGGACCGCCGGTGTGCTGCTGGGCAAGTCGGACGCCACGGTCAAGCCGGATGCCGGCGGCCGCGGCAAGATCAAGGCCGACACCTACGGCGCCTACCTGACCTGGGTGCCGGGCAACGGCTTCTACGGCGACTTGTCCTACCGGCACTTGAGCTTCAACAGCGACTCGGTGGTGGCGGGCGGCAATTTCTCGGCCGATGGCAAGGCCTCGGGCTGGGCGTTGGAAATGGGCTACGCCTTCGAGATGGCCAGTGGTTGGAAGATCGAGCCGCAGTTGCAGGTGTCCGACATGTCGATCAACAAGCTCGACACGGTCGGCAGCACCTGGGGCAGCTTTGCCCTGACCGATCCGGATTCGACGCGGACCCGCCTGGGCGTGTCGCTGCGCAAGACCTACGAGTCGAGCGAGGATCATTCCTGGACCCCGTACTTCTCGCTCAGCGCGATCCACGAAGACAAGGGCGACAACAGTTTCGTCATCGCCAACAACTTCCATGGCGAGTCCGACCTGCGCGGCAACAGCGGCCTGTTCGAGGCCGGTGCGACCATCCAGTCGGGTGCCTGGACCTTCTTCGGCGGCCTCAACTACCACTCCGGTAGTGCCTTCAACAGCGTCTTCGGCGGCCAGATCGGCGCCCGCTACACCTTCGGCAAGGCGGCCCCGGCCCCGGCCCCGGTCGTGGCCCCGGCCCCGCCGCCGCCGCCGGAGAAGACCTGCGCGGATCTGGATGACGACGGCGACGGCGTCAACAACTGCAACGACAAGTGCCCGAATTCGACCGCCGGCCAGGCGATCGGACCGGACGGCTGCCCGGTGCCGTTGACGATCGACTTGAAGGGCGTGAACTTCGACTTCGACAAGTCGACGCTGCGTCCGGACGCCGTGGCGATCCTGGATGAAGCGGTGGCGATCCTGAGCAAGTACCCGGACCTGAAGGTGGAAGTGGCCGGCCATACCGACTCGATCGGCACCGAGGAGTACAACAAGGGCCTGTCCGATCGTCGCGCCCACGTGGTGTTCGACTACCTGACCGGCCACGGCATCGACGCCGCCCGCCTGATTGGTCCGAACGGCTACGGGGAACTGAAGCCGATCGATAGCAACGACACCAAGGCCGGTCGCGCCAACAACCGCCGCACGGAGCTGGACGTCCAGAACTGAGCGGTAGGCAGCGCAACGGTCCGCGGCCCCAAGGCCGCGGGCCGGGTAAGATGACCTAGGGATACCAACCGGCGGGCCTCCCGCCGGTATTTTTTTTGAGCGCAGCAGCCGTTTTGGAGAGACCCTTTTGAGCAACCAGACTCCGCCGGGAAGTCCGCCCGGCCAGCAAGAAGCCATCGAGAAGGTGGCGCAGACCTCCGATCCCGGCGACATTTCCGAGCCCGCCACCGCCCAGGCAACGGCCGCAGCCGCGTCACCCGCCGGTGCCAAGCCGCCGCTGGACCTGACCAAGCTCAAGGTTGAAAAGAGCTGCTCGCGCGGCTTGGGCGAATGGCTGCGCGGCAACAAGGTGTCGCTGGCGCTGACCTCGTACCAGACCGGCCGCGTCTACATGGTGGGATCCGATGCCCAGGGTCGGGTGTCGTTCTTCGAGCGCATCTTCGAGCGCGCGATGGGCATCGTCGGCAACGCTGAGCGCGTCTACCTCGGCGGCCTGTACCAACTCTGGCGCTTCGAGAACATCCTTCGCCCGAACCAGGTCATCCACAAGGTCTTCGACCGCTGCTACGTGCCGCGTAACGCCCAGACCATCGGCGACCTGGACATCCACGAGCTCGGTATCCGCAAGAATGGCCGGGTGGTGTTCGTCAACACCAAATATTCCTGCTTGTCCGAGCTGAGCCTGACCCACAGCTTCAAGGCGACCTGGAAACCGCCGTTCATCAGCAAGCTCGCGCCCGAGGACCGTTGCCACCTCAATGGCATGGCGATGAAGGACGGCGAACCCAAGTACGTGACCGCGGTCTGCCGCAGCGACACCGTCGATGGTTGGCGCGATCGCCGCCACGACGCCGGCGTGGTGATCGACGTCGAGACCAACGAGATCGTCTGCGAAGGCCTGTCGATGCCGCACTCGCCGCGCTGGGCCAACGGCAAGCTGTGGCTGCTCAACGCCGGCTCCGGCTACCTGGGCTGGGTCGATTTCGAGAAAAAGGCCTTCGTGCCGCACGTGTTCTGCCCGGGCTTCCTGCGCGGCCTGTCGATCCTCGGGAACGTTGCCGCGGTTGGCTTGTCCAAGCCGCGCAACAAGCGTTTCGAGGGTCTGGCCCTGGACGACGAACTGAGCAAGCGCGACGCCGATCCCTGGTGTGGCGTGCAGATCGTGTCGCTCACCACTGGCGACGTCATGCAGTGGATCCGTTTCGAGGGCGACATCACCGAACTGTTCGACATCAGCTTCCTGCCCGGCGTGCGCAACCCGATGATGGTCGGCCTGCGCACCCCGGAAATCCGCGAACTGATCACCTTTGAAACCGATATGAACGAAGGAGCCCCCGCATGATCGTCACCAAATCCCTCCCCATCGCCCTGGCACTGGCCCTCGTGGCCGGCGGCGCGCTGGCCCAGGCCAAGCCGGCGGCGGCGCCTGCCGCCGCCCCCGCGGCTGCGCCGGCAGCGGAAACGCCGGAAAGCATGTTCCAGAAAATGGACAAGAACAACGACAAGATGCTGACGCTGGACGAGTTCAAGGCCGGCGTCCTGATG
>JANYBA010000259.1 GCA_025360985.1 Gammaproteobacteria bacterium
TACGTGTCGATGATGTGCAATGAGCACGCGTACGTGCGCGCCATCGAGCAGTTGATGGGCATCGAAGTGCCGGAACGCGCGCATTACATCCGCACGATGTTCGACGAGATCACCCGCATCCTCAATCATCTGATGTGGATCGGCTCCAATGGCCTCGATCTCGGCGCGATGGCGGTGTTCCTGTACGCCTTCCGCGAACGCGAAGAATTGATGGACTGCTACGAGGCGGTGTCGGGCGCGCGCCTGCACGCGACTTATTACCGCCCTGGCGGCGTGTATCGCGATTTGCCCGACGCGATGCCCAAGTACCGGGAATCGCCCTGGCGCAAGGGCGCCGAGCTCAAGCGCGTCAACGACTGGCGCGAAGGTTCGCTGCTCGATTTCCTCGAAGCCTTCACCGACGATTTCCCGCGCCGGGTCGACGAGTATGAAACCCTGCTGACCGACAACCGGATCTGGAAGCAGCGCACCGTCGGCATCGGCGTGGTCTCGCCCGAGAAGGCCAAGGCCTGGGGCATGACCGGGCCGATGCTGCGCGGCTCCGGCGTGGCCTGGGACCTGCGCAAGAAGCAGCCTTACGCCGCCTACGACAAGATCGATTTCGACATCCCGGTCGGCGTGCAGGGCGACTGCTACGACCGCTACCTGGTCCGCGTCGAGGAGATGCGCCAGTCGAACCGGATCATCAAGCAGTGCGTGGAGTGGCTCAAGCGCCATCCCGGTCCGGTCATCGCCCGGAACTTCAAGGTCGCGCCGCCGTCCCGCGAGGAAATGAAGGACGACATGGAAGCGCTGATCCACCACTTCAAGCTGTTCACCGAGGGCTATTCGGTGCCCGCCGGCGAAGTCTATGCCGCGGTCGAAGCACCCAAGGGCGAGTTCGGCGCCTACATCGTTTCCGACGGCGCCAACAAGCCCTTCCGCCTCAAGCTGCGCGCGCCCGGGTTCGCCCATCTGTCGTCGATGGACGAATTCGTGCGTGGCCACATGCTGCCGGACGTCGTCGCGATGATCGGCACCTACGACGTCGTGTTTGGGGAGATTGATCGATGATCTCTTCTGTCATTCCGAGCGCAGCGAGGAAACTGCTTTCCTCGTCGGCGACGTTGTTCCACAGCAGGTCCCTCACTTCGTTCGGGATGACGTGCTCATGAAAGCGACGGGTAATTTCGCCGCTTGCCAACACGTGGACCCGATGGTCGCGCTGACCGCGCGCACGCGCGAACAGATCGACCACTGGGTCGGCAAGTTTCCGCCCGACCGCAAGCGTTCGGCGGTGATCCAGGGCCTGATGGCGGCGCAGGAGCAGCATGGCGGCTGGCTCAGCGACGAGATCATCGCTGCGGTCGCCAAGTACCTGGGCATTCCGCCCGTGTGGGCCTATGAGGTCGCGACGTTTTATTCGATGTTCGACCTCGCTCCGGTCGGTCGCCACAAAGTAGCGATTTGCACCAACATAAGTTGCTGGTTGAATGGCGCCGAAGACCTCGTGCGCCACGCCGAGAAGAAGCTCGGCTGCAAGCACGGCGGCACCAGCGCCGACGGCCGCATCACCCTGAAAGTAGAAGAAGAATGCCTGGCCGCCTGCGCCGGCGCGCCGATGATGGTGGTCGACGGCCACTACCATGAGCGCCTGACGCCGGCGAAGATCGACCAACTGTTCGACGGCCTGGAGTAAGGACGAAGCCATGGCGCACGACGACCAGCATCTAATGGAAAAGCCTGGCCCGGTCGGTCCCGCTCCCAAGGAGCACAACGTCGTCTACACGACGCTGCACTTCGACAAGCCCTGGTCCTACGAGAACTACCTAAAGACCGGTGGCTACGCCGCCTGGCGCAAGATCCTCGCCGAAAAAATTGAGCCGGCGCAGATCGTCGACATGGTCAAGCAATCGGGCTTGCGCGGCCGCGGCGGCGCTGGGTTTCCCACCGGCCTGAAGTGGAGCTTCATGCCGCGCAGCGCGCCGGGGCAGAAATACATCCTGTGCAATTCCGACGAGTCCGAGCCCGGAACCTGCAAGGATCGCGACATCCTGCGCTACAACCCGCACGCGGTGATCGAGGGCATGGCGATCGCCTGCTACGCCACCGGCAGCACCGTGGCTTACAACTATCTGCGCGGCGAATTCCACCACGAGCCCTTCGAACATCTGGAAGAAGCTTTGAAAGAGGCCTATACCAACGGCTGGCTCGGCAAGAACATCCAGGGCTCCGGCGTGGACGTGGACATGCACACGGCGCTCGGCGCCGGCGCCTACATCTGCGGCGAAGAGACCGCGATGATGGAATCGCTCGAAGGGAAGAAGGGTCAGCCACGTTACAAGCCGCCGTTCCCGGCCAACTTCGGCCTGTTCGGCCGGCCGACCACGATCAACAACACCGAGACCTATGCTTCGGTGCCGGCGATCATCCGCAACGGCGCCGAGTGGTTCCTCAATCTCGGCAAGCCCAACAACGGCGGTCCGAAGATTTTTTCCGTCTC
>JANYBA010000064.1 GCA_025360985.1 Gammaproteobacteria bacterium
CTCATCCCTTGCAGGAAGACTGAGCAGCAAGTGCTTGAACAGCTTGAAACTTTCCTGACCACTGTGTTGGGTAAGGGTGTCGTCTACGCACGCGATACCCCGAACTTCATCGGCAACCGGATCGGCGTGTTCTCGATCCTATCAACCCTGCACCACACCGCCGCCTTCGGCCTGGGCTTCGACGCCGTGGATGCGCTGACCGGCCCCCTGCTCGGTCGCCCCAAGTCAGCGACCTACCGAACCTCCGACGTCGTCGGCCTGGACACGATGGCGCATGTGATCAAGACCATGGCCGACGCCCTGCCGGACGATCCCTGGCACAAGTACTTCGCCGCGCCTGACTGGCTGCAGGCCCTGATTGCCAAGGGAGCGCTCGGCCAGAAAACCGGCGCCGGCATTTTCCAGAAACGTGGCAAGGACATCGTCGTCCTGGACCTCAAGGCGCAGGACTACCGCCCCGCCGCCGGCGAGGCCGCCGCGGAAGTCGTCGAGATCCTCAAGCTGAAAAATCCGGCCGAGAAGTTCGCCAAGTTGCGTGCATCGGCGCACCCGCAGGCGCAATTCCTGTGGTGCTGCTTCCGCGACCTCTTCCATTACTCCGCATTCCACCTGGCCTCGATCGCCGATACCGCCCGCGATGTCGACTTTGCCATCCGCTGGGGCTACGGCTGGAACCTCGGGCCGTTCGAGACCTGGCAGGCCGCGGGCTGGCAGCAGGTCGCGGGATGGATCAACGAGGAGATCGCTGCCGGCAAAACCATGTCGAACGCGCCGCTCCCGGCCTGGGTCAGCGATGGTCGCGCCGGCGTGCACGGCCCGGACGGCAGCTTCAGCCCGGCCTCCGGCAAGACCGTGCCCCGCTCGGCCAACCCGGTCTACCGGCGCCAACGTTTCCCCGATCCGGTGCTCGGCGAAGTGTTCGCGCCCGGCGATACGGTATTCGAGACCGATGCGGTCCGGATGTGGCATGACGGCGATGGGATCGCCGTGCTCGGCTTCAAAACCAAGATGAATACCGTCAGCGACGGCGTGCTCGCAGGAATCCAGCAAGCCATCGCCGTGGCCGAGAAGGATTTCCAGGGCCTCGTCCTCTGGCAGGCCAAGGAGCCGTTTTCCGCTGGCGCCGATTTGTCCGGCGCGATGGCCTCGCTGCAGGCCGGCAAGATCGCCGAGTTCGATGCCATGGTCGCCAACTTCCAGGCCACCAGCATGCGCATCAAGTATTCGCTGGTGCCCGTGGTCGCCGCCGTTCGTGGCATGGCCCTCGGCGGCGGCTGCGAATTCCAGATGCACGCGGCGCGCACCGTGCTGGCGCTGGAAAGCTATGTCGGACTGGTCGAAGCCGGCGTCGGCCTGCTGCCGGCCGGTGGTGGGCTCAAGGAAATCGCGACCCGCGTCGGCCTCGCCGCCAGTCCGGGCGGGGACGTCTTCGCCGGGCTCAAGCCGTACTTCGAAGCCGTGGCGATGGGCAAGGTCTCGGCCTCGGCGCTGGAGGCGAAGGAACTGAAGCTGGTCCGCGATACCGACGTCGTCGTGTTCAATCCGTTCGAACTGCTGTACGTCGCCAAGCAACAGGCGCGCGCGCTCGCCGAGAGCGGCTACCGCCCTGCCCTGGCGTCGAAGCAGATTCCGGTCGCCGGCGATGTCGGCATCGCCACTTTCAAGATGATGCTGGTGAACATGCTCGAAGGCCGCTTCATTTCCGAGCACGACATGGAAGTGTCCACGCGCATCGCCACCGTGCTTTGCGGCGGCGAGGTCGATCGTGGCTCGCTGGTCGACGAGGACTGGTTGCTCCGGCTCGAGCGCGAACACTTCGTCGCCCTCGCGCAGATGGCCAAGACCCAGGAACGCATCGCTTACACGCTTGCCAACGGCAAGCCGCTGAGGAATTGAACCCATGAGCAAGCCCGCTTCGAATCGACAAATACAGGACGCCTTCGTCGTCGCCGCCACCCGCACGCCGGTCGGCAAGGCGCCGCGCGGCGCTTTTCGCAATAGCCACCCCGCCGAAATGCTCGCCTTCGCGTTGAGATCCGTGATCGCGCAGGCGCCCGGCATCGACCTGGCGCGCATCGACGACGCCATCATCGGTTGCGCCATGCCCGAGGGCGAGCAAGGCATGAACGTGGCCCGCATCGGCGTGCTCATGGCCGGCCTGCCGAACACCATCGCCGCCCAGACCATCAATCGCTTCTGCTCCTCCGGCCTGCAGGCCGTGGCCCTGGCCGCCGACCGCATCCGCATGGGCGAGGCCGACCTCATGCTGGCCGGCGGCGTCGAGTCGATGAGCATGGTGCCGATGATGGGCAACAAGGTCGCGATGAGCCCCAAGGTTTTCGCCGACGAGCACGTCGCCATCGCCTACGGCATGGGCATCACCGCCGAGAAGGTCGCTGACGAGTGGAAGGTCTCGCGCGAAGACCAGGACGCCTTCGCCCTGGCCTCGCACCAGAAGGCGCTGGCGGCGATCGCGAACGGCGAGTTTTCCGCCGAGATTTCCCCGTACAACGTCATTGCCCGCATGCCGGTGCTCGGCGGCAACACCGTCCAGCTGCGCGAATTGCTGGTGCAGAACGACGAAGGTCCGCGGCCGGATACATCGATCGAAGGCCTCGCCAAGCTCAAGCCGGTATTCCGCATGGGCGGCAGCGTCACCGCCGGCAACAGTTCGCAGATGAGCGACGGCGCCGCTGGCGTGCTGCTGGCCTCGGCGCAGGCAATCAAGGACTACGGCCTGACCCCGCTCGCGCGCTTCGTTGGATTTTCGGTCGCGGGCGTGCGTCCGGAGGTGATGGGCATCGGCCCGATCGCGGCGATCCCGAAGGCGCTCAAGCTGGCCGGACTATCGCAAGACCAACTCGACTGGATCGAACTCAACGAGGCGTTCGCGGCACAGGCGCTGGCGGTGATCCGGACCTGTGGCCTCGATCCGGCCAAGGTCAACCCGCTCGGCGGCGCCATCGCCCTGGGCCATCCACTCGGAGCGACCGGCGCGGTGCGCACCGCAACCATCGTCCACGGCCTGCAACGACGCAAGCTCAAGTACGGCATGGTGACGATGTGCATCGGCACCGGCATGGGCGCGGCGGGAATCTTCGAGGCGCTTTGACCGCCAGTCGTCGCCTTATTTCGGGCAGGCGATGAATTTCCCCTTGGCATCGCGACAGTGCTTTGTAGCCGCCGGTTTAGTCGGGCAAGCGATAAACTTGCCCTTGGCGTCCCGACAATGAATTGCGGCGGGTGCCGCGGGCTTTGCGGCAGGAGCCGCGCTCGCAGCGGCAGGCTTGGCGGCTGGCGCGGCAGCCGTCGTCGAAGGATCGGCGGCGCTGGCGCCCAGCGCAGCCAACAACAGGGACGAGGCGAGTGCGATGGAGAGTGGCAAACGCATGGCAGGATCTCCGCAGTGGTCCCGCAGAAGCGGGCGTGCCCATGGTCGCCAGCGCCGGGCAGCGGTTTACTGGCGAGCGCATTACATTTTGTCCATGCGCCCGACGCGCGGTAGCAGCGGCCGCCATCGGTGGTGATGGCAGAATCGCCCGGACGTTCTAGCATGTCGGCAGTCGCCCCCCGAGTGATCGCATGAACCAGCCCGCACGAGACGGAGAATTCCACCGCGCCGATCCCGCCTACCGGCGCTCGATGCGGGCATTGCTGGTGGCGTGCATCGTCGTCGGCGCCGCGCTCCTGGTGGTGTTGAACGTCTGGCTGAATCGGCTCTATTCGACGCTGGCGCACGTCGACCTCGTTTCCTACCAGGTGTGGATGAACCGGCTCCTGGCGGGAATGTGCTTGCTTCTCGGCGTCGGCATGGCGGTGTTCGGCCTGTGTCTGCAGGGTCAGGCCCGGCAATCCCGGGCGGAGCGCCGCTGGCCGCCCAGCTCGATGAAGACTTCCGCCGATGTCCGGATTCGTTACCTGACCTCGACCGACGCGTTCCTGCGGCAATTGCAGGCGGCGGCCTGGGCGCTCTGGTTCCTGGCCGTGGCCTTGATCGGCTGGGCCGGCTGGCTGCTGTTCGCGCCCTAGGATTTCAGCGCGACAAGGCGTCGCGCATGTAGGCGCGGGCCGCGTCGGCAAGATCGTCGTGGTCCAGGGCGAACTGGATGGTCGCCTCGACCAGGCCGATCCGGCTGCCGCAATCGAAACGCCGGCCTTCGAACCGGTAAGCCAGCGCCCGTTCTTCCTTGAGCAAGGCAGCGATGCCGTCGGTGAGCTGGATTTCCCCGCCGGCGCCGGGACGGGTTTTTTCCAGGATGTCGAAGATGCGCCCGCTCAGGACGTAACGACCGACCACGCCCAAGGTGCTAGGCGCGACTTCCGGCCTGGGTTTTTCGACGATCGCCGCGATGGCGCCGTGGCGGCCGCTGAAGTCAATGGTTTCGACGATGCCGTAGCTGCCGGTCTGTTCGCGCGGCACGTCCTGCACGGCGATGACACTGGCGTTTTCGCGTTCGGCCAACTCGGCCATTTGCTTGAGCGCGCCCGGTCCCCCCGATCCTGATCGACCATTCCAGATGAGGTCGTCCGGCAGCAGCACGGCGAACGGCTCGTCGCCGATCACCGGCCGCGCGCACAGCACGGCGTGCCCCAATCCCAGCGCTTCGGCCTGGGTCACGAACACGGCGCGAACGTGCCGTGGCAGCACTTCGCGGATGACCGCCAGCAATTCCGTCTTGCCGGCCTTCTCAAGCTTCTGCTCGAGTTCGTAGGCCTTGTCGAAATAGTCGGCTACCGAATGCTTGTAGCGGTTCGTGACGAAAACCAGCGTGTCGCATCCGGCTTCGATGGCTTCATCGACCGCGTACTGGATCAGCGGCTTGTCGACGACGGGAAGCATCTCCTTCGGCACCGTCTTGGTCGCCGGCAAGAACCGGGTTCCCAGCCCCGCCACCGGGAACACCGCCTTGCGAATCCGGAAACTCATCGCTTGACCTGGGCGCGCGCGTCGGCGAGCTGCACGACCTTGCTTTCGATCGGCTGGTAGTCGGCGACCGTCTCGTGCAGGAATTGCCGGAACGGCCTGTCTTCGCGCGACGCGCGCAGCATTTCGTCCAGGCGATCGAGCATGCGCAGGATCGCCGGTGCATCGACCGGACGGGGCTCGGCCCGCAACACGCGAGAATTGGCGGTGCGCCGGTACGTCTCGTCCGGGTGGTAGACGGTTTCGTGGAGCTTTTCGCCGGGGCGCAGCCCGATGTATTCGATGGCAATGTCGCGGCCCGGGGCGTGCCCGGACAAATGGATCATCTGTTCGGCGAGTTCGCGGATCGAAACCGACGGGCCCATGTCCAGGGTCAACACCGACGCCGGTTCGTGCGACAGGCGCGAGGTCTGCAGGATCAGCTGGCAAGCCTCGGGGATGGTCATGAAGTAACGGGTGACGGCCGGATCGGTGACGGTGACCGGGCCGCCGGCGGCGATCTGCTGCCGGAACAAGGGGACGACGCTGCCAGCGGAATCGAGTACGTTGCCGAAGCGAACGATCGACAACCGGGTCTTGGCGCCGGCAAGCAGGGCTTGGCACGCCAGTTCGGCCAGGCGCTTGCTGGCCCCGAGGACGCTGGCCGGTTCGATCGCCTTGTCGGTCGAAATCAACACGAAACTCGGCACGTTTGCCGCCCGGCAAGTCCGCACCAGGGTGCAGGTCGCCTGGACATTGTTCCTGAGCGCTGCCCGGACCTGGTGTTCGAGCATCGGCACCTGTTTGCAGGCGGCGGCGTGGAAAACGAACTGCACCTTTTCCAGCAATGAGCGGTAGGCGACCGCATCGCCGCAATCGGCCAAGACCGGCATGACATCGAGTTTCGGGAAATTGCGGCGCAGGCCTTCCTCAAGTTCGAGCAGGGACAGCTCGTCGCGCTCGATCAGGATCAGGCGGCTGGCGCCGGCTTGCGCGCATTGCCGCGACAACTCGGCGCCGATTGAACCGCCGGCACCGGTGATCACGACGCTCTTGCCGCCGATCGCGTCGTTGACCAGGCGCCAATCGAACTGCACGGGATCGCGGCCGAGCAGGTCCTCGATGGCGACTTCCTGCAATTCGAACGGTCGCTGCTGCTCGAGCTGTTCGGCGAGGTGGGAAATCTTGCGGAACGGCACGCCGGTGCCTTCGCACAACTCGACCACGCGGCGCATTTGCGTGACGCTGGCGGACGGCATGGCGATGACCAGCAGGTCGGCCACCGTCTCGCGCGCGACTTCCGCCACGCGTTCCAGATTACCGAGCACCTGGATGCCCTGGATTTTGGCGCCCTTCAGACCCTTGGTATCGTCGAGCAAACCGACGACCTGGTAACGGTCCTGGGCCCTGAGTTCACGCAGCAGCAGCTCGCCGGCGCGCCCCGCGCCCAGCACGAGCACCCGGGTCGCGGCGCCATCGCGGCGGGCATGGGCCATGCTGAAGTCCTTCCACATCCGATACAGCAATCGGGGCAGGCCCAGCATCAGGATGAGGATCAATGGGTACGGAACCAGCACGCGCCGCGGCACGCTCGGCAACCAGCCGGAAACCAGCAAGGTGGCGATGATGAGCAGCTGCCCGACCACGGCGGCGCTGGCCAGGTTGATCAGGTCCGGGACACTCGCGAAACGCCATACGCCGCGATACAGGCCGATCTGCCAGAACACCAGTCCCTGGACGACCAGCGCCACCAGCAATCCCTTGAAATGTTCGGCGGTCTCGGGCGCACCGGCCTGGTTGGCGAGCCAGTACAGGAGGGTCCAGGCGAGGGCGACCATGCCCAAATCGTGGACCACCACCAGCAGGCGGGGCAGCGATTCCGTCCAGGAGCGTTTCCTAGCCATGTCGACGCTGTCGCCGCCTCGATTTACCGGACCCAAGCCAATGTCTCCTCAACCCCAGGTGGACCAGGCTGCCCAGCGCCAGAACGGCAACCAACAGCAGCCACGCTCGGATTGAGGAACGCCAAGCCATGGTCAAACAGGCCACGGCGATCGCCATTGTGGTCCATGTCGCGTACGCGAGACAAACCCCGACGTGCGACCAGCCGCGCCGGACCGCGAATTGGTAGAGGTGCTCCCGGTGCGCCCGCCAGACCTTGCGCCCGGCCGCGGCGCGCCGCACCAGGGTCAGGCTGGCGTCGAGCAGCATCGCCGAGGCCAGTAGCAGTGCCTGCGGAGCGGCCAAGCTGCCCTCCTTCCACGCCAGGAGCAGGATGGTGAACACCGACGCGCCCAGCGCGTAGCTGCCGACGTCGCCGAGAAAGACCCGCGCCCTGGGCAAGTTGAACGGCAGGAAGCCCGCGCAGGCCCCGGCGAGCGCCAGGGCGGTCAAGCGCAGGGGCGACGAAACGGCGGGCCAAGCCGCGATCGCAGCGGCGATCAGCAGCGATTGCACCGCCACCATGCCGTTGCTGCCATCCATGAAGTTCCAGGCGTTGACGAAATACGCCACCGCCAACGCGCCAAGCGCGAGCCATGGCAGCGTGTCGACCGATCCGGAAGCAGTGACCAGGATCGCGCCGGCGACCAGTTGCGCGAGCAACTTGGCCCACGCCGGCGAGGTGCGAAAGTCGTCGAACAATCCGATCGCCGCGAACAAGGCGATCGCCGCCGCGATGCCTGGCCAGGGCGTCGGTCTGGCCGCCGTTTCCCCCAACCAGGAACCGGCAGCCACCATCACCAGGGCGATGCCGATGCCGCCACCGCGCGGCGTCGGCGTGGCGTGCAAGCGACGCTGGCCCGGCGCATCCTCGATCCGGCGGGCGCGGGCGAACAGGATCCAGACCTGGGTCAAGCCTGCCTATGCGAGCGCGGCGACCACGAACGCCCCTGCCATCGCCGCCAGCATGTCCGCTCAGTCCCCGGCGGCGCTATGCAGGGGCTTGATCGTGCCCCACTGCTTGCAACTCGGGCATTGCCAGTGGTGCGCTCTTGCGCCGAAGCCGCAACGCTGGCATCGGTAACTATGGGTCCGCACGACCAACTGGTCGGTGATCTGCTTGAGCGTGCGCAAGGATTCGGACGGATCGTTGCCCGGGTTTTCCAGGCTCAGGTCAATCAGCGCCGATTCGCCGCGTAGGGAAGGACGGTGCTGCAGCTGTTGCGCCAGGAAAGCCTGGGCAGCACCGATGCCCTCCTCCTGCTGGATGATCTGGGCCAGGGCGAGCATCGGCGAAACGCCCGGGTAGTGCTCGATCATCTCCTGCAGGAAGCCGCGCGCACGCGCCATCTCGCCGCGACGTTCGTAGCAGCCGAGCAAAGGCGCGAGGATTTCCGGAAGAAAATCGTAGTCGTGCCGGGCGACGCGCTCGAAGGCGCGGATCGCGGCGGCATCATTGCCTTCGGCGAGTTCAAGCCGGCCCTCGATGGCGCCGGCACGCACGCAATGGCTGTCGGCGGAATACGCAAGCCCGATCTGTTCGCGGGCCTGGTCGGGGCGATTTTCCAGGCGCGCCTGGTCGGCGAGCTCGCAATGGAAATGGGCGATCACCCGGCTCATTGGTTCGCCCGAGGTTTGCTCGTAGCGCAACGCGTGTTCGATGGCCTTGTGCCAATCGCGCTCGAACTGGTAGATCGCAATCAGCTGGCGCAAGGCTTGCGGCGCGTGCACGCCCATCTGCACCAGGTCGGTGAACAAGGTCTCGGCGCGG
>JANYBA010000076.1 GCA_025360985.1 Gammaproteobacteria bacterium
ACGGTCAACATTTCCTGCAGGGTGTAGGCAGCGCCGTAGGCTTCCAGTGCCCAGACTTCCATCTCGCCGAAACGCTGGCCGCCGAACTGCGCCTTGCCGCCGAGCGGCTGCTGGGTGACCAGCGAGTACGGGCCGGTGGAACGCGCGTGCATCTTGTCGTCGACCAAGTGGTTCAACTTCAGCATGTGCATGTAGCCGACCGTGATCTGGCGATCGAACGCCTCGCCGGTGCGGCCGTCGTACAGATGGGTCTGCCCGGTTTCCGGCAGATCGGCGAGCGCGAGCATCGACTTGATCTCGGCCTCGCTGGCGCCGTCGAACACCGGGGTGGCCATCGGCACGCCGTCGGTGAGGTTGCCGGCCAGGCGCAACAGCTCCTTGTCGGTGAACTTCTCCAGGTCGACGCGTACGCCGTGCATCTTCTTGTCGTGGTTGTAGATCTGGTCGAGGAACTTGCGCAGATTCGCCACCGCCTGCTGCTGCTCGAGCATCAGCTGGATCTTCTTGCCCAGGCCTTTCGCGGCCCAGCCCAAGTGGACTTCCAGCACCTGGCCGATGTTCATACGGCTGGGCACGCCGAGCGGATTGAGCACGATGTCGACGGTGGTGCCGTCGGCCATGTACGGCATGTCCTCGACCGGGACGATCATCGAGACCACGCCCTTGTTGCCGTGTCGGCCGGCCATCTTGTCGCCCGGCTGGATGCGGCGCTTCACGGCCAGGTAGACCTTGACCATCTTGAGCACGCCCGGGGCGAGGTCGTCGCCCTGGGTGATCTTGGCGCGCTTGTCGGCAAAACGCTTGTCGAACTCGGCCTTGTGGGCCTCGATCTGCTTCTGCGCGCGCTCGATGTGCTCGCCAGCTTCCTCGTCTTTCATGCGCAACGCGAACCACTCGTCCTTCTTGAGGCCGTCGAGGTAGGCATTGTCGATCTCGGCGCCCTTCTTCAGGCCATTCGGGCCGCCATTGGCGACCTTGCCGACGATCAGGGAACGCAGGCGCGAGTAGATCGCGCCTTCGAGGATGCGGAACTGGTCGTCGAAGTCCTTCTTCACGCGCTTGATCTCGGTTTCCTCGATCTGGCGCGCGCGCTTGTCCTTCTCGATGCCGTCGCGGGTGAACACCTGCACGTCGATGACGGTGCCGTCCATGCCCGGGGGCACGCGCAGCGAGCTGTCCTTAACGTCCGAGGCCTTCTCGCCGAAGATGGCGCGCAAGAGCTTTTCTTCCGGGGTCAACTGGCTTTCGCCCTTGGGTGTGACCTTGCCGACCATGATGTCGCCGGCGCGCACTTCCGCGCCGATGTAGACCACGCCGGACTCGTCGAGACGGCCGAGCGCCATTTCCGACACGTTCGGAATGTCGGCGGTGATTTCCTCCGGCCCAAGCTTGGTGTCGCGGGCAACGCAGGTCAGTTCTTCGATGTGGATCGTCGTGTAGCGATCCTCCTCGACAGCCCGCTCGGAGAGCAGGATCGAGTCTTCGAAGTTGTAACCGTTCCAGGGCATGAACGCGATCAGCATGTTCTGGCCCAGCGCCAGTTCGCCGATGTCGGTGGACGGGCCGTCGGCGAGCACGTCGCCGCGCTCGACCTTGTCGCCGACCCGGACCAGCGGCATCTGGTTGATGCAGGTGTTCTGGTTGGAACGGGTGTATTTGACCAGCGTGTAGATATCGACGCCGGCGTCGTTGGCGCCGATTTCCTTCTCATGCACGCGCACCACGATGCGGCCGGCGTCGACCTGGTCGACGGTGCCGCCGCGCAGCGCATTGACGGTCACACCGGAGTCGCGCGCGACCGCGCGCTCGATGCCGGTGCCGACCAGCGGCTTTTGCGAGCGCAGGGTCGGAACGGCCTGGCGCTGCATGTTCGCGCCCATCAGGGCGCGGTTGGCGTCGTCGTGTTCGATGAAGGGAACCAGCGCCGCCGCGACCGAGACCGACTGCATGGGCGAAACGTCCATGTAGTGGATTTCCGACGGCGGTTTGAGCAGGGTTTCCGCCTGGAAGCGGCAGGGCACGAACGGGGCCTGGAAGCCGCCGTCCTTGGTCAGCTCGGCGTTGGCCTGGGCGATCGCGTACTCGTGCTCTTCGATCGCCGACAGGAATTCGACCGTGTCGGTGACCTTGCCGTCCACCACCTTGCGGTACGGCGTCTCGAGGAAGCCGTACTTGTTGGAGCGGGCATACACGGCCAGCGAATTGATCAGGCCGATGTTCGGGCCTTCCGGCGTCTCGATGGTGCAGACGCGGCCGTAG
>JANYBA010000400.1 GCA_025360985.1 Gammaproteobacteria bacterium
GCGGCGGCGCATCGCCTGGAATGCGTCGAGGGCGAACTTCAATCCCTTGTTCGGCGACGAGAAGAACACCAGTTTGTCCGGATCGACCGCGGAGCTGTCCGGAGCCAGCGCCGCATCGATCGGGTTGTAGATGCGGTGCACGCGGATGCCCTGGCCGTCCCGGCTGTGCCGCAAGGCGTCGAGCACGCCGCCGCGCTGCCAATCGGAAACGCAGACGATGTCGATCGACTGTTCGCGCAGCAGCGCGGCCATCGAAGCCAGCCGGCGCCCGCGCGTTGAACCGGCACGGATCTGGTCGTGCACCCAGAGCAGCAGGCGCGCGTCGGGGTAGAGCGTTCGCACCGTTGCCAGGGCGCCCGGGTCCCGGTTCACCACCACGTGAGTGATGCCGGCAAGGCGCCCCGGCGGATGGTAGCGGCCGTTGTCGTCGAGGCGATTGTGCTGGACCACGTGCGCGTCCAGCGCTTCGGCGATGCGGGCAAGGGTGGACTCGGTTCCGCCGCTGGCTTGGCTACGGATCGTCGATCCGTCGTACGGCCGCAGGCAGGACGGATCCCAGAACAAAATCGGGGCCATGGCGGTCAGCTCCGGAGGCCGGCGAGGATTTGATACTTCGCCAACACGTACCCGGTATGGCAACGATGGAAGCGCCAGCCGGCGCGACCGTCCAGGAAGCCGCCGCGCAGGACGAAGTTCTTGAGCCAGTAGGCGGATGCGTGCGCCGCGGCCGTCGCAAGACCGGCGTTCCTTCCTTCCCGGAGTTTCTGATCGGCCCATAGCCGGGCGTAACGCGCGAGTTTCTGCCGATACTCGGATTCGGAGCGGGCCGTGTCGTGTTCGAGGTGGATCCGCGTGTCGCGGACACGGAGGCCTTGGGTATCGAGTTTCTCGTGAACGTCGGCCGGCAGGTAGCGCAAACCAGGGCGAAACAAGCGCTCCACGCGCTCGTGCGCCCAGCCGCCGAAGCGTAGCGGCCGTCCGAGGAAATGCGTGCGCCGGCGCAGGCGCCAGATGTCGGCCTGTCCGACCCGCTGCCCGGAAAAAAGAGCACGTAATTCGGTTTCCGCGCCGCTGGCCAGCCATTCGTCGGCGTCGAGCAGCAAGATCCATGGCTGGCTCGCCCGGGCGATCGCGGCGTTCTTCTGCCCGGAGAATCCCAGCCAGTCCTGATGCTCGACGATCGCGCCGGCCGCGCGCGCGAGTGCCACCGTGTCGTCCGAGGAGCCGGAATCGAGCATGATCACTTCCCGACAGAGGCCCATCAGCGAACGCACGCAACGCTCGATGCGATCGGCCTCATCCTTGGCGATGACTACGCCGGAAATGGGCAATGCCGGGAAATGGGCGTTCATGGCCGATGGCATGGGTGACGTGTCCGGGAACAGACCGCAAGTGTAGCGTCGGGTTCGTGGATTTGCCGCCGCCAGCGGGTGGCTCGGCTATCATGGCGGCTATCGCCGGGAGCGGGCGCGGCTTCGAGGGTGCATGAAAATCCTGATACTCGGCGCCGGGCAGGTCGGCACCTCGGTGGCGGCGGCGCTCGCCGGCGAACGCAACGACATCACCGTGGTCGATACCGACCACCAGCGCCTGCGCGACCTGGCCGAAAAACTCGACATCCGCACCGTCGTCGGCCACGCCTCGCTGCCGAGCGTGCTCGCGCAAGCCGGCGCCGAAGAAGCCGGCCTGCTGGTAGCGGTCACTTCCAGCGATGAAGTCAACCTGATCGCCTGCCAGGTGGCCCAGCTGCGCTTCAAGACGCCGACGCGGGTGGCGCGCCTGCGCGAACACGAATACGTCGGCGTCGCCACCGCGGTGACGGCGGCGATCAGTCCCGAGCAATTGGTCTGCAAGCACATCGAGCGCCTGGTCGAATACCCGGGCGCGCTGCAGGTGCTGGATTTCGCCGACGGCCGCGCCCAGCTGGTCGGCGTGCGCGCGGTGCCCGACGGCGCCCTGGTCGGGCACGAGATCCGCGAACTTCGCCAACACCTGCCGGCCAACGTCGACGCGCGGGTCGCGGCGATCTTCCGCAATGGCCGCCCGATCAAGCCGCAGGGCAATACCGTGATCCAGGCCGACGACGAAGTATTCTTTCTTGCCGACGCCCGCAACATCCGCACGGTGATGAGCGAACTGCGCCGGCTCGACAGCCGGCCGACCCGGCGCCTGCTGATCGCCGGCGGCGGCAACATCGGCCGCAAGCTCGCCCGCAGCCTGGAAGGCCGTTACTCGGTGAAGGTGCTGGAACGTTCGCGCGAACGCGCGCGCAGCATCGCCGAGGAACTGCTCAACTCGATCGTGCTGGTCGGCGACTGCGCCGACGAAGACCTGTTGCGCGAAGAGAACATCGACCAGACCGACTTCTACATGGCGCTGACCAACGACGACGAAGCCAACATCCTGTCGGCGATGCTGGCCAAGCGGCTCGGCTGCCCGCGCGTGCTGGCGCTGATCAACCGGCCGAGCTACGCCGAGCTGGTCGAGGGCAGCAGCATCGACATCGCGGTCAGCCCGCAACAGGTCACGCTCAGCGCCTTGCTGGCGCATATCCGCGAAGGCGCGCCGGCGCGGGTTTATTCGCTGCGCCGCGGCGCCGCCGAGGCGATCGAGGCGATCGTGCGCGGCGATCGCCGCACCTCGCGGGTGATCGGTCGCTCGCTCGACGAGCTCGACCTGCCCGAGGCGACCACCATCGGCGGCATCGTCCGCGGCGACAAGCTGCTGATCGCCCACCACGACGTGGTGATCGAGCCGGGCGACCACGTGATCGTGTTCGTGATGGACAAGCGCCAGATGCCGCAGGTCAACGCCCTGCTCCAGGCCGGGACCGGCGAGTGA